>NZ_JBFRTU010000015.1:0-97398 GCF_041474275.1 Vibrio sp. 10N.222.52.B7
GTGTTAGCTTCTATAAAATATAAATATGTTGGAAGTTTGGAAGTAAAGATAGGTACGGATTTATATCAAACGGAGTGTTAAGCCCTTTGTACGCACCTTTTTATGCACCTTTTTATAAATAAACTACGCCCAATGACATGATAAAAACGTGATTTATGTCGAATATTTTTGGCAAATCTATCTAAATGTTACCTCAATTAGAAAATTCATTTAAAAGTATTATATGTGACACTTTAAGAAATTATCGAAGAGGTGAGATAAAAAAGCGATACCTGAGTATCGCTTTCTATAGTCTGATTTATCATTGATTAGGTGAATTAACGTCGAATGGCTTCGCCTGCTTTAACGTCTGTATCTAGTTGTGTGTTGTTGACAACGATTTTGCCGTTAACCAATAACCAATGTACGCCTACGGCTGGGTGGTTAGGATCTTGGTAGGTGCCCACATCAGCGATAGTTTCTGGGTCGAATACCACGATATCTGCGTCCATATTAGTTTGGATTCGTCCTTTATTTTTCATTTGAGGGACAAAATCTTCTATTAATTGAGCTGGCATCAGTGTCATTTTACGTAGTGCTTCCGTCATCGTTAACAAGCCGCGCTCACGAACATAGACTCTGAGTACTTTAGCAAAGGTGCCATTTGATCTAGGGTGAGAGAATAGATCTTTTGGTAATGGCCACTCGTCACCTGCATAATTTTCAATGTGGCCGTCTTCGTCCATATGCATCCAGAACATTTCGTCAGATTCAATCAACACATTAGGATTTAGAATCGAAGCGTCTAATAGAGCAAGATCTTTAGGGTTTTGCTCGTCTAGGAAGTGCCAGACAATAAAGGTACCAGGTTTATTTTCTTGGTAGTCTTTCAACTGTTCTTCTGTCATACGTTCTTTACCTAGCTGAAAGTTTTCAGCGGTTGAACCCATACGTTCCCGCCAGCCTTCACCAGAAAACATGGCTGCGCCAACGACAGTACTTGCTGCGCCCCAAGGGTAAGCGCCCACAGTAACATTGATTCCTTGTTCTTGAGCCTTATTGACCATAGGTAAGATGGTTTCGATATCTTTTAATGAAGTACTGTTAATATGACAAAAGTGCATATGAGCGCCAGTGATAGCGGCATTGCCCACTAATTCTTTAACGGCTTCAAACGAGCTTTGTGGCTCGGCATTGCTAGCATAGCGAACGTGAGTATAGGTTGCTACGTCTCTTTCTGCGGCTAATTCAGCCAATGCATAATATTCTTTTTGACCATGGCCCGGTGCATAGCCAGCGTTAATCCCGATACCTAGGCCACCTTCATCAAGGCCTTGCTCAATCAGCTTGATGATTTTACTTTCTTGCTCAGGTGTTGCTATATCCATCTTCCAATCATTACGTGATTGAGCTTTTTGGAAATAGCCAACGGTCGCTTCGGGTTCCGTCTCACTAAATGTAGCAATACGAGCGTAAGTCCAACCAGCTGCTGCACCATAGTTTAATGGTAAGCCTTTTTCAGCTTGTCCTGCATACCAGTCACTGATAGGTAGAACACCAGATTCGAGTTCCAGCATAGTGGTAACGCCTTGCATCGCCTGCATTCTGTAGTCACCAATGTTTTGACCATGAGCGTGGACGTCGATGAATCCAGGGGCAACAACTTTACCTGTAGCGTCAATAGTTTTATCCCCAGAAATACTATCGGTCGTTATTGCTGTGATCTTATTATCTTTGATCCCGACATTAGCAACAGAATCGAAATTTGTTTCAGGGTCGATAACTCTGCCGTTCAAAATTACAACATCATAATTAGCGGCGATAACAAGTGGTGACATAAGGCCAAAGCCGACGATCGTAGCCTTTTTAATGAATGATTCTAGTGGTTTCATAATTTTATCCCGTGTGTGTGAGATGAACTATAAGTGTTACGTGTCAAAAATCTTAGACCAATAATTTCACGCTATCTACCTGATCCTCATCTTTGCTCATTGATAAGACAAATCTAACGTGACAAGAGAAAGTGACTCAAAAACAATCACTTTTACGCTCATCTCACCCACAGCTATTGACTTTGCCGCTACAGAGCTGCCCTTCTCTATAAAGGCAACTTTGACAAAATAATCCTTCATAGCTAAACGTTTATGTACCAACGTTTTCGTCAGGGAAAAAAAATGCCAAACCTTAAATTACGAAGTTTAAGCGCGATATTCTTCTTTGCTGTCACTCTTCCCATCGTAGTGTTAGCCGACGAGGGGCAAGATGTAGAGGAGGTAGCTAAAGAGCTAGCCAACCCAAACACAACGCTTGGCTCGATGTCCTTTAACTTGGATTGGACGAACTATCAAGGCGACTTAAATTCAGCGAACAGTCAGAACGGGTATCGCTTGAGCTTTCAACCTGTTCTCCCTGTGCCAATTGCAGAGCGAACCAACTTATTTATCAGACCAAATATACCTTTAATATTTGACCAACCCTATTACAAGGGCGATAGATTTGAAAATTCAGATGCAGGTCTCGGTGATATCGGCTTTGATGTGGCCGTTGGTCATACCTTTGAGAGCGGCATGATTGTCGTGGGGGGGATAGTGGGTACACTGCCCACCGCAACAAGCGATGAACTGGGTAACGATCAATTCTTACTCGGTCCAGAGTTTGCCTTAGCCTACGTACAAAGCTGGGGGGTTATCGGGGCGTTAATTACCCATCAATGGAACGCTGGCGGAAGCAATGACGCCGACGCGAGTATTACTGGTGGACAGTACTTCTATACCGCGAATCTAGACGATGGATGGCAAATTCAAGCGCAACCAACTTGGAGCTATAATCACGAAGCGAGCAGTGGAAATAAATTGTCATTCCCTATTGGTATTGGGTTCGCTAAGACGACTCTCATTGGTGGCAAACCCATCAAGTTTGGTCTTCAATACTGGAACTACATTGAAAGCCCTGACGCGTTTGGGATAGAGCATCAACTTCGACTGGTCATCACACCTGTTGTTGCTCTTCCTTGGTGATAACAGGTCGCAGGATAAAATTAGACATAAAAAAACCGCAGCGAACTGCTGCGGTCTTAAATTTGGCGGTGAGTGAGGAATCCGACTTATTTATTTAAGATGCTGATATATATCCATAAAAAAACTCGCAAAGAGAGCGGTAATACTTATAGTAATACTTTAACCAAGTGTCAAATTCATAAGTTACTGCATAAATTTTTAGGCTAAGGCAACTATACTTTATCCTAACATACTTAACCTGCTTACAACCGCCAGCTAGTAATTCAGTCTATTTCAACATAAGTATAATAGCTTCTTCAACGGCATCAGTTAGGTATTTCCAACGGTGCTGCAATAGCCATGCAGGCTAAAACCCCCGATACACGGTTACTCACTTTAATCCCTTTCCGCACAGAGTCTCTGAGCCTTAAGAAGGTTCGGGGCAAATCCGTGTTAGTCCTACTAAAAATCCCCTCCTAGCCTCCCCTTAATCAGTATCTACAATCCATTGTGGTTCGTAGAAAGGGGAGGAACTGAATACAGATCGTTACATGTGCAGTTACACATTCAGCGCTAAAGAAGGTTCTCCCCCTCGGTCGTCAATCTAGAGGGGGGATAAACTTAATTGGAGGGGGAGTTAGAGGGGGTGGGTGTTCGAAATCAGCCCGAACGCACAGGATATCAATGCTCTCAATTCAGAAAAACATTACGCTTCACCCAAAAGATTGGAATGCCTAAGCGTTCCAATTTTAATATCTGATTTACCTACGCCGCCTAGTGCACCGAATCATAAATCAATGTGCTTCTTCAGCTCTTAACCAAAACTCGGACAGGTCTTCAAAAAGGTCATCGTTATCTAAGAAGCTCAAATGGGTTTCGTTGTAGCCGAGGATTTGTGACGCGTGGAGTTGGGCTGGGCGCGACAATTGGCTTGATAAATTGATCACACCATCGTTGCTGTTGGTATTAAATAGGTCGCCCGAGTTATAACCAAAGGCTAAAAAGTGGGGAATGTGAATCTTACTGCTGTCAATTAATAAGTCAGCGATAAATTTCCCGTCTGGATTTAAATCAACCCATGCCGGCATTACTACGGGAGAGTACTCGACCCCTTGTTTAGCAGACTCGACACCACCAAACGGCGAAGATATGGTGGCTACGCTGCTTACAAAATCGCATAGCTGCCCAATACGGCACTGGCGAAGACTGTTGGTGGCGACAAGCCCGCCCATACTATGTGCCACAACATGTAATTGTTGGATTTTGTATTCCGTTAACACCGTGTGCATGAGGTTATTCAGGCCTTTGGAGTTCAAAGCCAGAGACAAGCCTGAAGGATAGTTAAAGACCCAGATCTGATATTTAGATTGGTCGACTTTTTCAATCAGTGGGGCAAAATTTAACGCAGTGGCGTTGATGCCATGCACAAACAAGATCGGGATTTTGTTTGGGTCGAACTCTGACAGAAAGTAGAGCCCAGCGTTATCTTCGAGCAAAAAGGTCAGCGGCTGCCACATGCCGAGTTTGCCATTTTTTCTGTCAAAAGGTGGAGCTTCCAAGCTCACGACTGTGCCTATGTCGATCAAATCCAATTCGATTTTTAACAGTGAAGATAGTGAACGATCAACAAACGCTCTTGGGGCTTCACTCTCATTAACCGTTAGTGAGACTTCTATTGTTGGTCTGTCTTGGTGATCACGTAGGTTGATTACACTGAAAGCTTCATCGGCTTGTAGGGTAAGATCTTGATTCTTATCTTCAAAGATAAGTAGATAGTGGATGTTATTTGATACATGTAAGTGAATACTGTCACTGTCGATGATGCCATCGTAGCCATCAACCTCGCTTTTGTTGATGTCTTTGATTTGTTCAATCACCACGGCAGAACCGGAGGCTGGTTGATTCAAGGTAATCATGTATTGATTGGTAATGGAGTCGATAGCTTCTATCTCATTAGATAGGTTTCTAAAGTTACCGCACCCTGACAGCAGTGAACTGAGTAATAGCACTGTGCTGATTAGGCGTGCAGTAAGTAATAGCTTCATTCTAATTTCATCCTTAAATAAACTCGTTCCATCATTGAATCAATAGTCTGTGCTTAATAGTAGCAATAAAACAACGCTTAACAAAAAGGCAGGCAAGCGACGAAAAAGTTCGCTTGCCTGCCTTTGAGTTTTAGGTACTCAGTGAGTGAGTATTGAACGCTAAAGCGTGTTTTTATACACTTTGCCGTCTTTCATGATCAGTTTCTGTGTATCGGTGTTAGCAACACATGCCACGCCTTCTAGTGGGTTACCGTCGATGATCAGTAGGTCGGCATACGCGCCTGCAACGATTTGGCCTAGCTTGCCTTGCTGGTAAGGGTGTTGGTAAGTCGACATCTCGAATAAACGCCCACAGTTTGATGTCGCCATGCGAAGTGCCGTGATGGTATCGAATACTTGCTCAATCGCACCCAGTTCATTCAATTGTGTCGCATGCACGTTGGTTTCACCCACACAGTCAGTACCAAAAGCAATGTTCTGAATATCGTATTTCTTAATCAGTTCTGCTGATTTGAACATGGCTTTGCCTACGCGTTCTGTCTTGCGGTATGTCTCTTCGTTTGGTAACGGGATCTTACGCTCTGCAATCAATGAAGAGGTAAAGTAAGAAGGAATCACCCAAATGCCTTTCTCTTTAATGATCTCTGCAATATCGTCGTCCATGATGGTCGCATGTTCGAAAGACATCACGCCCGCTTCTGCCGCTCGGCGCATTGCATCGGAAGTGTGAATGTGCGCAGCAACATAAGTACCGTAATCTGAAGCGGCTTGTACCGCAGCTTTCATCTCGTCAGACGTAAATTGCAATGTGTCTAGCGGGTCAAAAGTTGATGATGCACCGCCACCAGCCATGATCTTGATTTGTGACGCGCCCATAAACAGTTGTTCACGTACCGCTTTCAATACTTCTGAACGGCCATCTGCCACTTTCATTGCGCCAAGCTTCATCATTGGCGAGTCTTCGTGCCCATTAGCCAAACGCTCTTGTGCTTGGTTTTGGCGGTAATCTGAGTGACCGCTGGTTTGTGAAATTGCCGCCATTGAAGGGAGAATTCGTGGGCCAGTTGCGTAGCCGTTATCGATACTTTTCTTAAGACCAAGCGTGTTACCTGCTACGTCACGAATGGTGGTAAAGCCGCGCATCAGCATCTCTTCTGAAATCTTTGCTGAGCGAATCGCTACTTCTTCACGTGTCATAGTATCAATCACATTGAAAGGCGCAGATAGCGTGATATGAACGTGGGCATCAATCAAGCCAGGCATTACTGTGCCACCTTGAGCATCAATAATTTCATCGGCTAACGTAGCGTCAACCTCACCAATTTGAGTGATCAAGTTGTCTTCAATAAGAATAGATACGTTCTCGATTAGGTTGTTATCAACACCGTTAAATACGTTCGCGTTAGTGATTAGCTTTTTCATAGTCTGCACCTTTTGGAAATGAGTGTGTGTCGCTGATGGAGCCATCATAGGCGGTGCAGTATTTTTAAAATTGCCATTTGGTGACAAGCAGTGACGAGACTTATCTTTTCGCACTTTTCTATATTTTTGAGTTTTGCTGTATAGAGGAAAGAGAATTATTGGTACAGAAAATGATCAACCAATAAAGATTAACAATTTTGAATGGAAAGGGGATGATGTCACCAAATGGTAAGTTTTGTTCTGATTCGAACGCTAAGATGTATTTCAAATCGAGGCTACTTATCAAATTAAAGAGAGACAACATGACTAATTCAGACAAAGTTTACGGATTCAATACACCACAACGTCTATTCGTAGGTTACACGTTAGCTGTGCTGGTGGACCTAGTGGTTCTTAACTTCTTTGATGAGTACTGGGACTTTGTGAATATCGAGTCTTTCACTATCTCTTTGATAGCGGCATTGTTGCTTCAGCTACTATTGAAGCTTTCTATTGGCTTAGAACATAAGATTGCTGAGCACTTTAAAAGCAAGCCGGGTACTGCACCTAAGGTTTACCGAGCGATTACCACTTACATTATCTTGGTGGGCTCGAAGTTTGTCATGCTAGAAGCGATTAACTTATTGTTCGGTGACAAGGTGAGCTTTACAGGTCCTTGGAACGGTGTTGTTGCTTTCTTTGCTGTGGTATTTACGATTCTAATTGCTGAAGTGATTGTGTCGAAAATCTACTTTGCTCTTGATGACAAGCAAGATTCAAATGTGAAAGCGCTTAAAGAGACCAACGCGTAATAGAACTAAAATACAAATGTGAATAACAGACGAGCCAGCTGAATAAGCTGGCTCGTTTTCGTTTGAGTTGCGATAACCAATTCGATACGCGAATTGGCTCTATTTTTCGTAAACCACGTTCCCGCGTAACACCGTCATCAACACCTGAGTTTTGGCGATTTGTCTTGCTGACACTGTGGTGATGTCGCGGTCGAGAATGGCGAAGTCAGCGGATTTTCCTACCTCAATAGAACCTGTTACGTCTTCAATCCCAAGACTTTTGGCGGCATTGAGCGTGTAAGCGTCGATGGCGGTATAGATATCGGTTAGGCCGGTTTTGCCCATGATTAAGCTGTTCGCGATGCCGACCAATGGGTTGATGTCGTGTACGTTCCAATCACTGCTTAAGGTGATATTGGCGTCGGTCTTGAGTATTGCATCGAGGTTCATCATGGCTTTGGCACGGCGAGCACCAAGGAAAGCTTCGGCCCATTGGTGTTGATGCCTTGCAATGTAATCAGAGCCAACTTGGAAATCTGCAGTTACATCTAACTGGCGAAAGCGTGGCACATCTTCATCATTGATTAATTCGACATGGGTTAGGGTGTAGGGTTTGGTTGAACCTTGTTTGCGAATACTTTCTATCGCATCAAGAGATTCACGAACCGCTCCATCACCAATCGCATGAATGTGGGCGCTAAAGCCGATTTTCTCGAGCGCAGTTAACCATTCTTTCATTTGTTCTGGCGGAATATAGTTCAAGCCATTAGGAGACTGGGGTAGATAAGTATCTAAGTAGGGCGCGAGTGTTTTGGCGGTGCCATTGATAAAGATGCCATCACTGTACATTTTCACCTGATCGACAAGTAACAGATGGCTTTTATCGTCGGAATGCATTTTCTCAAAGACTTCTAATTGAGAAGACATCACCATCGATGGGTACACCCAAGGGCGTAGCGATACTCGCGCCGTTAAGTCTTGATTTTGCTCGGCCTCTAGCCAAACGTCATACCAACCTCGTTTCCAATACATGCGACCGTCGCCAATGGTGGTGATGCCGTGGGTTGCCGCTTCCTCAAGCCCGAACATTAAGCCTTGGTAGCTTTGCTCAAACAGTTCACTTTGGCTATTCCAAGCCATCTCCATCACTTGATCGCCAGCATTGTCTAGCAAGATGCCATTGAGCTTGCTGCTGTCTTGGTCTTTTAAATAAACACCGCCTTGTGGGTCTGGAGATTGTTGGCTGATTCGAGCGATTTTTAGTGCTTTTGAGTTGACCCACATCGAGTGTGAAGTCTGCTCCATAAGCACCACGGGGCGATTAGGGAAGACACTGTCGATGATCTCTAGTGGCGTGTAGTCAGAGTCGCTATCGAGCGTCGCTTCCAAAGAAAAACCATAGCCCATAAGCCAACCTCTGCCATCGGTATCAGCATTGATCTTACACGCTTCTAAGTAGGGGATTTGCTCTTCTAACGTTGCTTCAGAGTCGAGTTCACAATTGCCACCCAGCTCTGAGGCGGCTTCAAACACATGGTTATGGTTATCAATAAATCCCGGAAGGACAAAGGCATTGTCTAAATCAATGACATCAGTGCTTTGCCCTTGAAAAGTTTGCGCCTGTGATTGGTTACCAATGAAGATGATCTTGCCTTTGTGGGTAACGATCGAGTCCGACTCACGATGCCCGTATATATCAGCATTGATAAAGATCTGGTCAGCACTTTGGTTATGAACAGATGTTTGCGCTTGAACTGGTGTTTGTGTTTGAACAATAGTGTTGGCTTGTGCAAGCACCGGCGCTACGGCCGATAAGCTTGTGAGTAATGCTATCCATGCAGTACGTGGCAGAGTGAGCTTGTTATTCATTATTATGTCTTCCATGTTCCACGGTTTAGTAAGTATAGAAAGCGAGTGGCGAGAATCATATCGTGAATTTTTAATAATAAAGTGTCCTTGGTTGCTCTCTTGTTTGAATGTAATTCCAGTGCCTTTTGAGGTGGTTGTGGGAATACAGCTCGTCAATAAAGGATTGCGAATCCATTCGCAGACTAAACAATTCACATAAGGTTCTGAATAAATTACAGTTAAGTGAGCTATAAAAATGGATTTAACGTATTACCAAGGATGTAAGTTTATGCTTTCAAGAGACTTACTCGCATTACTAATAAAAACAAGTCGAGGTTAGGATGAAAAAAATATTATTGCTGCTTAGCGTGATCTTATTGGGTGGTTGTGTTGGCATGCCCGAAACGGTAAAGCCTGTTCAACAGTTTGAGTTGGAACGATACCTAGGGAAATGGTACGAAGTGGCTCGTTTGGATCACTCGTTTGAGCGTGGCTTAGACAACATCAGCGCTGAATACAGCCTTCGTGATGATGGCGGCGTGAAGGTGATTAACCGTGGTTATTCGGCGGAAGAAGGTGAGTGGAACGAAGCGGAAGGAAAAGCGTACTTCGTTGAGGGCTCTGAACAAGGCTATTTGAAAGTGTCTTTCTTTGGCCCTTTCTACGGCGCTTATGTCGTGTTTGAATTAGACAAAGAGGGCTACCAATACGCGTTTGTTTCTGGGCCCGACACTGATTACTTATGGCTACTCGCAAGAACGCCTGAAGTCGCACCAGAAGTGATGGAGAAGTTTAAAGCCATGTCGAAAGAGCGTGGCTTCAATACCGATGAGCTGATCGTTGTGGAACATACCCAATAAACCGATCGCTGTTATTGCTGAGAGTGACTGATGATTGATAAGGCACAGAGGATGAATTTCTCTGTGCCTTTTTTATTCAAAGATAGAGCTACAATTAACGAGGCTGGTTGCCGTTCAAGAATAGCGCGACACATTCGCGAGTGTAGTGAAGCCTTTCTTCTTCGGATTCTCCGCTATCGTGACCGAAGAATGACCAATACGCCGATTTGCCGTGAAACATCAGCAACAGTTGGCGTGCTGCAATGACTGGTGAGCTTGATGTCGACAGTGTGAGATCACCAGAGTCTATTTTCGACTGCAAATAATCAGCAAGTAACTTGGTGGTTTTCTGAGGCCCAGTTTCTAAATAGATAGAGGCGATCTCTGGATGCGTATTCGCTTGGCTAATGGCATTTTGAAAGGTTTGTCTAGATTGCTCATCAAGTAACAAATCTTGAAACTTCACACCAAACTTCACTAACTCTTCTTCCAAAGTGGCATTCATATCAAAAGCAGAAGGGCTGAGTTCACGCTCGGCACACTTGGTTTGCATGCAGGTTTCGAAAAGCTCGTCTTTGTTTTTAAAGTGAGAGTAGACCGTTTGCTTGGAAACGTTCGCTGCTTTGGCTATTTGATCCATATTGATCTTGAAGCCATATTCAGAGAAAAGCTTACTTGCTGCGGTTAAAATCTGCGATCTCTTCTGTTCACTCTTGATGATTTTTGTCACGTGCTTGCTTCTCGTTACTTGGTGTTGGGTCGTTACCTAGCTTGTCTCTTTGCTTAGTGCCTATTGATACTCAGTAATAGGTATCTCATTTGGCGCTAAGCATTATGCTTTTTGTGATGCTTTTATCAATCATTAACCATGAAACTTATTTTTAACATAATCAAACTAGACAGTCTAGTTTGGTTTGGTTAGTCTAAAAAAAGAACATGATGAGTACCGCATAGGAACAGGAAGTATGTATAAATTAATGAAGGGAAGCGCAGTAGCAGCGTTGTCGACTCTTCTTGTCGGGTGTGGTGAAAATACACAAGCCGAGACAGCATCCGATGCAGATAATGCTGCAGTGGAATCGAATAGTGCAGCGTCGACAGTCTTAACAGTAGAAACTGTCGCTTTGGAACGCTCTCCATCGTATGCAGTACAACGTGAATATGTCGGTGTGGTAAAGGCGGGGCAGCAGGCGAATTTGGGTTTTGAATTGGCGGGCAAAGTAAACGAGATTCTGGTGGATGTCGGTGACACAGTCACAACGGGTCAGCCGTTGATTCGATTGGACACTCAGCTATTGGAAACCGAGTCTAGCCAACTGAAAGCGCAGGCTGAAGAAGTGAAAGCTCAGTTGAGTCTTGTTGCTGCTAACTTAAAGCGTCAACGTTCGTTGAAAGCGAAAGGCTTCAGTGCCGAAGCGGAGATTGATTCTCTCACCAGTGAGCAACGCGTATTGCAGGCTAACTTGCTACGCATCGATGCATCGGTAAAAGGCAACGAATTGAAATTAGTGAAATCGACAGTGCTTGCGCCTTATTCTGGCACCATCGCAACCCGCTATGTCTCGCTCGGAGATGTGGTGAATGTCGGTAATCCCACTCTGACACTGCTCGCTTCTGAGGGTAAAGAGGCCTTCATCGGTATTCCTGCTCACCAAATGCAAAAAGTCACCTCACTTTCTTCGCCTAACATCCGAGTTGGGAGAACAGATTATGCGGTGGAGCTATTGAATCCCGGCGCAATGGTCGACACTCAATCTCGCAGTGTCGGTTTGCGTTACCTATTCCCTGAAAAATCGTCGGTATTAGAAGGGCAACTGGCCTACCTTAAATTTGATGAACAGATTGAAGAGCAAGGTTACTGGGTGCCATTAACAGGTTTGATTGATGGATTGCGCGGTGTGTGGAACATCTTTGTGATTGGTGAAGATAACAAGGTCGAACGTAGAAGTGTTCAGGTGTTGTTTGCCAACAATCAACAAGCGTATGTGAGTGGGGCGATTGAAGACGGTGAACAAGTGATTGCCAGTGGCTTACATCGTTTAGTTCCAGGACAAACCGTAAAGCCAGCTAGCGTTACTGCTGAATAGGAAATAGCATGAAAATCATAGAGACTATTTCTAACACTCGATTGCTTATCTTAATGACCGCACTGCTGATGGTGAGTGGTATTTCTGCGTTCATGACGTTGCCACGTGCAGAAGACCCAGTAATCATCAACCGTTACGCGAACATTACTACCAGTTTCCCCGGCGCCAGTGCCGAGCGTGTTGAAACCTTGGTAACAAAAGTTATCGAGAACAAGCTGCGTGAGCTGAGTGAAGTTAAACTCGTGAGCTCAACCTCAATACCGGGCGTGTCTATTGTCACCTTAGAATTGAATGACGCCATCACCGAGCCTGAGCCGGTTTGGTCTCAAGCTCGTGACAAACTGTCTGACATCGAATCCATTTTACCTGCGGGTTCTCATTCTCCCGATCTCGACAGTGACCATACCTATGCTTTCACAACCATCGCATCTCTAACCTGGTCTGGTGCAGGTGAACCTGACCGATTAACACTCGGGCGTTATGCCAAAGAACTCGCTAAGCGATTAAGAACTTTGTCGGGTACCGAATTCGTTGATGAATACGGGATGCCACAAGAAGAGATTCAAATCAGTTTACGTACCGCAGATGCAGCCGCGTTGGGGCGCTCAAGTGCTAATATTGCTGAGTCGCTAGAAGGAGCAGACGCCAAGAACTCCGCCGGTGAGTTAGTGAGTGCTTATTCTCGCTTTGGCTTAGAAATTAAATCTGAACTCGATTCTATTGAACGCATTAAGCAAGTGCCAATAGCCACTGATAGCAAAGGTCACATCATCCGTATGGAAGACATTGCTTCGGTGAAACGTGGTGAGAAAACCCCACAAGACCAGATTGCTATTGTTGATGGTGAGCCGGGTGTGATTGTCGCGGCAAGAATGCACCCTGATCTGCGAGTTGATAACTGGACGTCGCGAGCTAATGCTCTGATTGGTAAATTTGAGCAAGAGTTACCAAGTAACGTTAAGGTGACCGTGCTCTTTAATCAGCAAGGTTATACCGAGACTCGCTTAGACGATTTAGGCAAAAGCTTGATGATCGGTTTCGGTCTGATTTTGATTGTGCTGTTTGTCACTTTAGGCGTGCGTGCCGCGATCTTAGTCGCCATTTCTCTGCCGTTAACCTCATTATTGACCTTGTCGATCATGAAAATGACCGGTGTACCGATTAACCAAATGTCGGTGACAGGCCTAATTGTGGCGCTCGGGATCATGGTTGATAACGCGGTGGTGATGGTCGATACCATTCAAGCTTATCGCTTGAAAGGGCAACAGCGCGCTGAAGCGACCATGAATGCATTGAAGCATTTATGGGTGCCGTTATTAGGCTCAACCTTAACTACCGTGTTGGCGTTTGCTCCGATTATCTTGATGCCGGGTGCATCGGGTGAATTTGTCGGTGGTATTGCGATTACCGTTTCTTTCTCATTGATCGGCTCTTACATTATCTCGCACACCTTAATCGCAGGCTTAGCGACCAAGCTACTGCCGAAACAACTCAGTGATGTCGACAAGAAAGGACAGCACCATTGGTACATGACGGGTTTGAGAATCCCGGCTTTGACGCGTTGGTTCTCGTCTTCTGTCCGTTTTGGTGTGACGCATCCAATCATCACGATTGCTTTGGTGTTATTGGTACCGTTTACCGGTTACTGGAGTATGTCTCAGCTGACTGAGCAATTCTTCCCGCCATCAGACCGAGACATGTTTGAGATCCAGGTGTACATGCCGCCGCAAGCGAGCATTTATGCCACTAAAAACACCTCTGAAAAAATCGACGATATCATTCATCGTTACCCTGAAGTGGAGCGTATCGATTGGCTCGTGGGTGCAAACTTCCCATCCTTCTATTACAACCTGCAAGCAAGGCAAAATAATGCGCCATACTTCTCGCAAGCCATGGTGAAAACAGAGAACTTTGACCAAGCCAATACGCTAATTCCACAGTTGCAAAAGGTGTTGGATAACGAGGTGCCGGAAGCACAAATCTTGGTACGAAAGCTTAATCAAGGGCCTCCATTTACTGCGCCTGTTGAGCTGCGTGTTTATGGTGAAAACCTCGATACGTTGAAAGCGATTGGTGAGGATGTGCGATTGATTTTGGCGGGTGTTCCTCATGTGACGCACACAAGGGAAACGCTGCAACCAGGTACTCCGAAGGTGTGGTTGAAGGTTGATGAAGACACCGCAAAGCTGAATGGTATTTCATTGAACCAGTTCGCAGGTATGCTGCAAACTACGTTGACAGGTCGTGAAAGTGGCTCTGTGATTGAAGGCAGTGAGTCGGTACCAATCCGTGTTCGTGTGGCAGATGAGGCGCGTGAAAACTTGGCTCACTTAAGCAATATTCGTCTGCCAATCAGTTCTGATGTCTACTCAACAGGGATCAATGTTTCGACTCTGGCAGAACTGGAATTGACGACCAGTCGCGGTGCGATTACTCGTCGTAACGGGCAGCGTGTGAATACCATCGAGGGTTACATTGAAGCGGGTGTCTTACCTCAAACCGTACTTAATGAATTCCAAAAACGCTTAGCAAGCTATGAGATGCCATCGGGTTACACCATTGGTTTTGGTGGCGAATCAGCGGAGCGAGACAATTCAGTCAATAGCCTGATCTCGAATGTCGCTGTTGTGGTGGTATTGATGGTGTTGGTGGTGGTGATGTCGTTCAACTCGTTCCGAATGAGTAGCATCATCTTCATGGTAGCAGGATTGGCTGGTGGGTTAGGGTTGTTGTCGGTGTGGACTTTCGGTTATCCGTTTGGCTTTACGGTGATCATCGCCATGCTCGGGATTGCGGGCTTAGCGATTAACGCTGCCATTGTCATTCTGACCGAATTGAAGCTAGACAAGGAGGCTTCCTCTGGGAATGTTGATGCAGTCGTTGATGCTGTTATGTCGTGTACTCGACATATCAGTTCAACCACAATCACAACTGTTGGTGGCTTCATGCCGTTGATCATTGCGGGTGGTGGCTTCTGGCCTCCGTTTGCAGTCGCGATTGTTGGCGGAACCGTGTTAACCACCCTTATTTCATTCTACTTTGTGCCTGTGGTTTATCATTTGATGACTCGAAATCAGCGAAAAACCATCGCAACTCAAGCGGCATAACTGTTTTTCAATTTAACGCATCTTCAATTTAACTGCTTTTCAATTTAGCTACTCTTCAATTGCCCATAATCGAGCCGTATCAGGCTCGATTATGGTGTTGTTATTCTCGATAAATTCATCCCAATTCCTACCTTTTTGTTGTGCTTTTCACCGCTATTACGCCCTCAATTAGTCAAATTATCCTTTCTGTTAGTCATTATATTCTTTCAATTCGTCACATTAGTGCATAGATGAATGCTTGATTATCTTGTTGGTGAATGAGTGGGTGTTTTGAATAATCTAACCAGTGAATACCTTGTAAATGGTATGTGAATTCACAATTTTGACGGGCGTCACACTTCTATTTATTCGCTCTTTCTAATGTACCTTGAACTTGCCCCGAGCTTTGGTAGTGAGCGAGTGTTTATCTACTTTTTCTAAACCCCTTGTCAGTACTGGCTCCACCTGTGTAGCACGCTATTGGTGTGTGTCTTAATCGCTTACTGCTTCTTAGTTTTCGTCTTCATAAATGGAAGGTTAGTTTCCAAGTTTGTTTGGTGAGCTTTCAATTTCAACTCTTCATAATGCGCCAAATGTAACAATACATTTCAAAGTGTAACAATTAAGTCATGTTTTCTGTGTGGTTTTAACCCGGCAGTAACGAACCTTACTTGCATTGCTTTTTGAGATGCGTCGTTTCACATGCTCAACACATAAATATTCTAATGACCATGACAACCAGTACTCAGACGTTCGTTCTGAGGCTGGATAACCATCGAGAAAGTTAATGGAAGCTTCAAGATATAAACGCATTTTATCGAGAGCAAATCTGTCGAGGATTGGTTTGGTGGGAACCGTCCTGATGCTCGAAGGATGTAACTCCGCATTGCTCGACCCAAAAGGTAGCGTTGGCGTTCAGGAAAAGGAGCTGATTATTACGGCTCTGTTGCTGATGCTGATCGTCGTCATCCCCGTGATTCTGATGACCATCTACTTTGCCTATAGATACCGCGAAAGTAATACCACAGAAGAGTATGCACCTGACTGGGCGCACTCAACCAAGATCGAAGTGGTGGTATGGACGATTCCAATCATCATCATCGCGATTCTCGCCACCATCACTTGGCGAACAACACACGAATTAGAGCCATCAAAGCCTCTGGTGAGTGACGTTAAGCCTATGGTGATCGAAGTGGTCTCTCTGGACTGGAAGTGGCTGTTCATCTATCCGGAGCAAAACATTGCGACGGTTAACTATGTTGCGTTCCCGAAAGATGTACCGGTGACGTTTAAGCTAACTTCAGACAACATCATGAACGCATTCTTTATCCCGCGTCTTGGTTCGCAGATCTACGCGATGCCGGGAATGGTGACTAAGTTGAATTTAATTGCAAACCACGAAGGTGACTTCAAAGGCTTTGCATCGAACTACAGTGGCAAAGGGTTCTCACAGATGAAATTCACCGCATCAGCCATGCCTGATCAAGTGGCGTTTTTAAACTGGGTGGAGAAAGTGAAAGCAAGTCCTGATCGTATTGAAGATTGGGAGCAGTTCCGTTCATTGGCCGCGCCAAGTGTGGCTGAACCTGTGACTCTGTTTTCTAGTATCCCACCATTTTTATTCACTGATGTCGTGACCCAGCACCCTGGTTCAATGAACTGTTTGCCGGAAACCCAAGGATAATCGTCATGTTTGGAAGATTAACTCTAGACTCAATTCCCTACCACGAACCCATTATTTTGATCACCTTAACCATGATCGCTTTAGTGGGTAGTTTAGTGGTGTATGCGGTAACAAAAGCCGGTAAGTGGCAATACCTATGGAATGAATGGTTTACGTCTGTAGACCACAAAAAACTAGGCTTCATGTACATTGCGGTCGCGATGGTGATGTTAGTTCGTGGCTTTGCCGATGCGGTCATGATGCGCAGTCAGCAGTTGCTTTCTGCAGCTGGTGAGACTGGCTATTTACCGCCACATCACTACGACCAAATCTTCACGGCTCACGGCGTGATCATGATTTTCTTCGTCGCGATGCCTCTGGTTATCGGCTTGATGAACATCATCGTGCCGCTGCAAATTGGCGCTCGTGATGTTGCATTCCCTTATCTGAATAACTTGAGCTTCTGGCTGTTTGTGGTGGGTATTATCCTAACCAACATGTCGCTTGGCTTGGGTGAGTTTGGCCGTACGGGTTGGTTGGCGTATCCGCCGTTGTCTGGCATTGAGGCGAGCCCGGGAGTCGGGGTCGATTATTGGATATGGGCACTGCAAATATCCGGTGTGGGTACCACGTTAACGGGTGTGAACTTCTTCGCGACTATTTTGCGCATGCGTACTCCATCTATGCCAATGATGAAGATGCCAGTGTTCACTTGGGCATCTCTGTGTGCCAACATCCTGATCATCATCTCTTTCCCAATCCTAACGGTCACCATCGCGTTACTGACTTTGGATAGATACATCGGCACGCACTTCTTCACCAATGACCTTGGTGGCAACGTGATGATGTATGTGAACTTGATTTGGGCATGGGGACACCCTGAGGTGTACATCCTAATCTTGCCTATCTTCGGTGTGTTCTCTGAAGTGACTGCAACCTTCTCTCGCAAAAAACTGTTTGGTTATACCTCACTGGTATGGGCGACGGTGGCTATCACTATTTTAGCGTTTGTGGTTTGGTTGCATCACTTCTTCACCATGGGTTCTGGCGCCAATGTGAATGCCTTCTTCGGCATCGCGACCATGATTATCTCTATCCCAACCGGGGTTAAGATCTTCAACTGGCTATTCACCATGTACAAAGGTCGTATCCGCTTTACTACACCAATGATGTGGACGGTCGGTTTCCTAATCACCTTTACTGTAGGTGGTATGACGGGCGTATTGATGGCGGTTCCGGGTGCGGATTTCATCCTGCATAACTCTGTATTCCTGATTGCTCACTTCCACAACGTGATCATCGGCGGCGTTGTCTTCGGTTGTTTTGCAGCGATTGGTTACTGGTTCCCGAAAGCGACCGGCTTCACTCTGAACGAGCTTTGGGGCAAACGCGCATTCTACTGCTGGATCATCGGTTTCTTGATGGCGTTCTTGCCGCTTTACGCTCTGGGCTTTATGGGCATGACGCGTCGTTTGAGCCAAGACATCAACCCTGAGTTCTTCCCTCTACTGGCGGTTGCGGCTGCAGGTACGGGCGTGATTGCGATGGGTGTGGTGTGTCAGTTCGTGCAGATTTACGTGAGTGTTCGTGACCGCGACCAAAACCGAGATCTAACCGGTGACCCGTGGGGCGGACGTACCTTCGAATGGGCAACATCGTCACCACCACCGTTCTACAACTTTGCAAAACTGCCTAAGGGCGATGAGATCGATTCGTTCTGGTATCAAAAGCAAAGTGGTGAGTTTGATCCAACTCACGAAGAAGAATACGAACGTATTCATATGCCGAAGAACACACCGACAGGCATTTATGTTTCTGCATGGGCGTTGGCATTTGGCTTCGCAATGATCTGGTACATCTGGTGGCTAGCGGCTGCAAGCTTAGTGGGCATAGTGGTGACGTGTATTCAACACAGCTACAACGACGATGTGGATTACTACGTGGAAGTTGAAGAGATCAAAGCGATTGAAGCGGCTCGACGTGCACAGCTTGAAGAAGCGAAGAAACAGTCAGTGAAAGGCGACCATTCTGGTCGTGGTAACAGTGCTGACGGTGACAGTGATGCTGACAGTGATAACAACGACAATAAAGATGACTTGGAGACGACGTATGCAAGCTAATACTCCGTCACACACTTATGATCTTGCACACTCGCATGATCATCACCACGAAGCTGCGGGCAACAAGTTGTTTGGCTTCTGGGTTTACTTGATGAGTGACTGTGTCCTGTTTGCCACGCTTTTCGCGACGTATGCCGTGCTTGAGAGTGGATCAATTGCAGGGCCAACAGGTAAAGACATCTTTGAACTGCCGTTCGTGTTTGTCGAAACCATGATGCTGCTGTTCAGTAGTATCACATTCGGTTTTGGCATGATTGCGATGAAGCGCAAAGACGTGACCGGACTGAAGCGCTGGATCAAAGTGACTTTCGTATTGGGCTTAGCCTTTATCTGTATGGAAGTGTATGAGTTCCATCATTTGATTGCAGAAGGTTATGGCCCTCAAGAAAGTGCATTCCTTTCTGCGTTCTTTACCTTGGTTGGCACACACGGTTTGCACGTAACGTTTGGTCTGATTTGGATGGCGGTGGCTTATCACCAGCTTTCAACCAAAGGTTTGAACGACAACATGTCGATGCGCTTCCAGTGCTTGAGCTTGTTTTGGCACTTCCTTGATATCGTTTGGATTTGTGTATTTACCATCGTGTACTTAATGGGGGTGATGTAATGGAACAGCATCTAGACAGTGGTGCAACGGATTATGTGAAAGGCTTTATAGCGTCACTGATTCTCACCATTATTCCGTTCTACATCGTGTGGGCGCATGTATTACCAAGCACAGAAACGTACGTGATCTTGTTCGGCTGCGCGTTGGTGCAAATTTTTGTGCACTTTAAGTACTTCTTACATATGGAAGCGAAATCTTCCGATGGGCGTTGGAACTTGGTGTCACTGATGTTTACCGCCATTGTTGTATTGATTCTTATCGCTGGCTCGGTATGGATTATCTACAACATGAACGTCAACATGAAGTTGTAGGCTAAGGTATGCTGAAAAGATATCTGTCTATCACCAAACCGGGCATCATTTTCGGCAACCTGATTTCTGTTGCGGCGGGGTTCTTCCTCGCCGCAAAAACAGAACCAGCCAGCGCGATGTTGTTACTGACAACATTAGCGGGTGTGGGACTTGTGATTGCATCAGGTTGTGTTGTGAACAACATCTTTGATCGAGACATCGACCAAAAGATGAAGCGCACACGAAATCGAGAATTGGTTCAGGGCAACATCAATACAGACGTCGCGTTCGTTTATGCCTTGGTTTTACTACTCTCAGGCACAGCGCTTCTGTTCCAGTTCGCTAATCCGATCTCTGCGGTCATGGTGTTGCTTGGCTATGTGTTTTACGTCTTTTTCTACACCATGTGGTACAAGCGTACATCGGTTTATGGCACTTTAGTCGGCAGTATTTCGGGAGCCGTTCCGCCATTGGTGGGTTATTTGGCGGTGACGAATTACATCAGCCTTGAAGCGGTATTGTTGTTTGTGATGTTCTGCTTATGGCAAATGCCACACTCGTACGCGATCGCGATGTTCCGCCTTCAAGATTATCGAGATGCAGGCATTCCTGTGTTACCGGTGAAAGAGGGCGTCGACAAAGCGCATCAACACATGAAAGCCTATGTAGTGGCGTTTGGTGCAGTATCATTGGCGCTGTTCCTACTCGGGGAAGCAGGTTATGAATACCTCGCGGTGTCGGCGGCGGTTTGCTTTATGTGGACCAAAGTGACATTTCGCAAAGTTGATTGCCTCAACTACATCCAGTGGTCAAAGACCGTCTTCAAGGTCTCTCTGCTGGTGGTGATGAGCATCAGTGGTGTACTGGGGCTGGAGTTGATTCCGTTGCCTACGCTTTTTTGATTTAAGTTTGTCGTTGAACCCTCAATGTTCTGAAGTCCGAGGGTTTGACGACTTTTTATCTGTCCCGCTTTAAGCTATTACCCTTCAAAAATATCACTAAGCCAATCTTCAAGCTGCTCTCGTTTATCTTGTGGGCCATTGATGATCACTAAGCCGTTTAGTGTCGCGTGATCCCAAGATATGGTGCCAGTTGCTAGCGCATCGAACACATCTAATTCGGTAATTAACAGTAGATCTTCTTCAGTAGGCAAAGTATCTCTACCTGACACATCGACACCCTTCTCAAGTTTCACTTGGCTGTAATGACCTTTAATTGCTTCGAATAAGTTGAACTCAATTTTGCTTGGGTGGGGTTTCGCAAGCGCGGCCTTGATGGCAAAGACTCGAAAGTGATCCGGCTTATTGAGGTTGTTGAATTCATCGTCTTGTCTGGCTGTGATGATGTTGCCAAACACCTCGAGTGAACCGGGCTCTGTCACCAAACTAAACCCTGTCTCTTGGTGAAGACCGCAGGCAAACGTGAGTGAAGAGGTGAGTGAAAGAATCAGAGCAAATCGTTTTAACATAATGGTTATCGAGACCTATAACAGGGTTAAGAATCTGACGGCAGAAGCCGAACCTGACGATAAAAAAGGGACCACAAAGGGTCCCTGTATTTGTTTGTCGTCCATGTAACGGTCAGCGAATCGATTGATAGCTATTTAGCGAGATTGTTTGCTAAGTAGCTTTCGTCAAAGAGCCATCGTCGAAGATCTGCTTGCTTGGTAGTGCAGTAAGAACGTCAACAGAAGCGAAGCTGATCATGTTAGAGAAGTCACGTTTGTTCTCTAGTTCAGCCGCCGCGTTGAGCGCCCAGTTACGCCAGTTGATGTTCACTTGGTCTGCAGCCCATGCTTTGTAAGCTTGTGCTTTCATCTCACGAGCTTCCATATCTTGCTTGTTTACCGTGATTGGGTAAGAAAGAATTTCTGCTGCAAATGTGTAGTTCTCAGCCTTAATTGCTGCTTGTGCAGTCGTAAGGATGTTGTCACGACCGCCCATGATCTCTACGAATGCTTTAGCGCGTTGCTCGTAAGCCATTGGCTCTAGCTGCCATGGATCCGCTTCGAAGAAACCGTTGTAACCTACGTAAATCTGACGCACGGCGTGTGCAACAGTACCGTAGTGTTCACCTAACCAAGGGTGTTCTGCAAGGTGCTTAGGAAGTTTAACTACTTCAACTAGCTCGTCTGGCGTCATACCTTTGTTCATGTAACGGATAGTTTGATCATGAGTGTATTGAATCGCATCACGGTAAGCCGTTAGTACGTCAGCTACTGCTTCTTTACCTTCAACAGGACGACCGTGAGAGTTAATCATGATCTCAGTGTCGAACTTACGCATTACGTCGATGCCCTTGAACCACATTGATGGGTCACGGAATTTAGTACCACGGATGGTGTGAAGGTTAGGGAAGTTCTCACCTTGAAGTACTTCAGCCGCGTGCAGGATTTTCTGGTCTGGGAAGTAAACCACTAACTCATCTTTAGTTTCAGATGGCACGTTCTCGATGTGCATTTTCACGCCAGAAATTTCGATTTCGATGTGGCTTTGGCTTGGTACAAGCAGGTTTGGTTCGATGAACGAGATAGCACCTTGCATGAAGCGTGGACCAAGGCCGTCGTTTACTGTGCCGTGCTCGCCTTCTTCTACGTGCTTAGCACCTGTGTAAGAAGTACGGTGACCAAATAGAGTACATAGGTTTGAAGACCAGTTAGCCACTGCAGCGGTTAGGCCTTCTTCAGCGATGATTTTTACTTCACCTGATGCCACTTCTTCGTCAGTCACCCACGCACGCACACCAGAGATGTGGTCGATGTGGTTGTGAGAATAAATGATTGCTTTAACCGGCTTGTCGGTGATTTGACGGAACTGTTCTTTAACCGATTGAGCCATTTCTACCGACTCGCCTGGATCAACAATGATGATGCCGTCCGTACCTTCAATCATGACGGGTGTATCTAGACCGAAACCGTAACCAAGATATACGTTGTCATCTACTTTGATGATTGCTTGGTCCATTTTACGACCATGCTTGGTGAGGATTGGGTGAACATGGTCAGACTCAGCAGTGTAAGCTAGAGAATCGCCTGTTTTAGAAACAACTTGAATACGTTCGCCTTTTCCCCAGAACATGTTTGATTTGTGTTCGAATAGAACCTCGCTCTTGTAGCGAGCATCAAGATCAATGTTTTGGTATTGCGCAGCATTTGCCGTCTGAAGTTCTTGGCCGACTTTCGATGTCGCTTCTACAGTTGGCGTTGCAGATGCAAAACCAGAAGCAAGTAGAGTGCTCGCAATAGCAACAGGAAGCGCCATTTTTTTGAATGTATTAGTCATGGTAGTGACCTTATATTTGGATACAGGAATTGGATTTCTTGAGCCAAATGATAGAGGTGGGGGAGGTCGCTATCTACGCGCTAATAATATTTCAATCTATCGTTTTTTTCGATGATTTGTTTGATAAACGATTGTATTAGCGATTAATTTTGATCTGAATCAATTAGTAAATGAGCTTGCAACAGATACAAAAATGCCCTGAAATTCAGGGCATTTGTTTTACAATTAGTCGCTAGTTCATGAGTGGCTGTGATACGAGTGAATAACAGCCAAATCATTGAATATTTAATTGCTTATCAAGAGCTAATCGTTTACCAAGCACCTAAGTATGACTTGTAAGATTGTAGGCGAACCGTTGCTGCACCGATTACATCGATGAAGCCCCAGAACGGATGTGGCTTCTCAGCTGAGATCCAAGCCGCGCCAGTTGAACCAATAGGGATGTTGTAACCTTCTGGTTCAATGATCTCAAGTACGATAGTACGACCTAAACCATTGCCGTTTCTTACCACGTGTTGACCGACGCTTTGTGGCCCCTGAAGTGGAGAAATACTCGACTCACCGGTACCGGCATTAAAGCTGTGTACTTTTGCTCGGAACACGTGGCCTGGGTATGCATCAACGAAGAACTCAGCGAAGTCTCCTACTTGAACATAGCCATAAGTTTGGTCTGAAATACGCATCTCAAGAAACTTTTTGCTGGTGTTGTAGAGGTGCATGTTACCCATGACAGAACCTTCAGCAATATTCACTATCGATACCTGACCATCAAACTCAGCTCTAATGGTTTTCTTCTCTTGCGCCCAGTTCACTTTTTGTAGATCGGCTTTTAACGACACAAGTTCAGCGTGCAGCACTCGAAGATCTGAGTCGTACTTTTCTACGTCACGCATATTGAAGATTTCAGGTGACGTTTCAGCACGCTCTAAGTCGCGAGTCATTTGCTTGATTTCTTCTTCTTTCTGAACAATTGAAGATTCGATCTTTGCTTTGTCTGCGGCTGAGTCAATGTCGACGAGTGTGTAAATTACGTCGCCTTCTTTAACCATTTGGTTGTGTTCAACAAGCACTTGGTCGATCTGCTGGCCAAAGATCGGTGACATTACCGCGTGTGGTGCTTTCACTGTGGTTGAGTTGGTTAGATCAACGGGTGCCCACAAGCGAGAGATAACCGCTAATACCGCAAGAATCGTTACGCCGCCAATGGCAGCCCATGTGTAGTTCTTGAAGTTCTTCTTAAGTGCGCCTGTCGCAAACAGTGACCATACAATTAGGATGTATGGAATCATCATCTCTTTCATTATGCGACCTCTTTTTCTGTAGCGGATGGTGTTGTTGGAGTCTTTTCTTCTGAAGCCTGTTCTTTTGAAGATTGCTCTACTGAAGACGGCTCTGTTACCGGTTGTTCAGGTGATACGTGGACTGCGGCTGTCTCTGTATTGGTCGCGTCTTGTTTAGGCTGAACACCACGGCGAATCACATCACTCAGTGATTGACCAATATGTTTCCAGTTCGCCAATGCGATAACCAATGCGATAACCCAGAATGTTTTGCTGATGAAGAGTCCGCAAAGTGACAGTGCAAACACGATTTGAACGTGAGCGCTTTTGTGCTCTTTTGCTTTATGCACACCCAGTTCATGCAACTGCCACATGCCGTAAACACCGGCTAAAACCACAGCAATGGTCACTGAGAACAAGTAACCAGAGAAGGACTCCATCTGGAAGAAGTTCATCATCATTTCATTGGGATGATTGTTGAATTGAGACATGTCGATGTCTTTAGAATGGATTGTGCCTAATGGTGCAAGAGCCCATGCTCCCGCAAACATCACTGCCATAAACAGGCAGAATTTAATCAAGACCATCACAACGGCCCAGATTTTCTGGAAAACGATTTTTATAAAGTTCATATCTCAACCTAAATAAGGAGAGAGAAAGTGCAGCCTTGGTACAAGACTTTTAGAAGACATCTGAAAGAGGTGTTGAACTCACGTAACCGTATAGACCTACTGAGTCAAAAGTACTAGATGACAATTAAAAATCGCTTTGACCACGTAGACAACGCATTCTCGCGAATAGAGTGTTAAAAACACCTGGCGAAATCATTCTTAAGTAACGTCTACCATTGATAGGTTCGTTTGCTGCATTGGGTTTTAAGGCCGTCTTCCGTGATGTGTGCAACACCATCATCTACACATTTTTAGGTTTTCTGTTTAGGTTAAGAATTGATTTGTTGGCGAAATAATAGGAAGTGTAACTGGTGCTATCTACGCATTATTGCGATATTGAATTATCGTAATTACGATGAATTGAGTGGTTGCTTAAACGTGAGGTGGGTTTATTTGAACAGGCTCAAACTCGGCTTATAAAATATGTCTATTTAATTAGCCTGGATCATAGAAGTGGCTATAAAAGTATCAATAAGGCAGGACGGAAATATTGAATACTCCGACCAGTCTAGGGTGAGTTTGGGTGGATTAAGCGTTACTGGCACAGCGAAGAGATTTAGATTCCAATCTGGCGAATGTGGCAGCTATTCGAAAGAGTGAGTTGTTCTGACATTTTTGCTCTTTACCATATGATGCTTCCTTCTCAGTTTTGTTTTCTCAATGAGCATCCGTTGTTTCATTCTATCGCTTTTACGATAAGATAATGAAATCTATCGCCAAATGAGCACTGAATCATGAGTAATGACATTCCGAATTTTAACTTATTGGCTGTGTTTTCAGCGGTGATGGAGCAGGGCAGTTTGAGTAAGGCTGCCGATCATTTGAATACCAATCAATCGACGATCAGCACTGCGCTCGGCCGACTGAAAAATGAAATTGGCCAAGAGTTGTTTGTGCGCAGTGGGCGAGGGGTTGTGCCTACTGCTTACTCGCAAAGCTTGTATGAGCAAATCAAAGCGCCAATACACGAGCTCAACGGCGTGTTTCAAGGTATGGCTGGGTTTGATGAAGCGAGTACAGAGCGCAGGTTTGTGGCTTCGGTTCCCGAACATTTAAAGTGGATGTTGCTCGATCGATTTTCTCAGTTATCTAACCAAGGCTTATCTCTTGAGGTGTATGACCAACCAGATAGTGATGATCAAGTCCATGAGGATCTATTAACTCAGAAGTTTGATTTGATGATCGACATTGTGTTGCCTGAGCATTCAAGCATGATGAGCGAAAAGCTCTACGACAGTGAGTTTGTGATTGTTTGCCGAAATGGGCACCCTAGGATCAAAGGTGAGATCACCGAGGCGCAATATCTCAGTGAGCAACATGCGGTTTTAGCCAGAACACGTCGCCAAGTAAGAAGTTTGACTCACTACACTTCGTTAGACTTATCCTCGCGTAAAATTGTAATTCACGGCAGCTCTATGGCCAGTAACCTAATGCTGTGTAGCCAGACTGATTACATCACTGTTGTGCCGCTTTCTATGGCGATCCAGTATCAGGAACGTCTTGGGTTACAGTTGTTCAAACCGCCTTTCGATTATCAGCCTATCTCTCATTACCTCATTTGGTTGAAAAAACAGAACACCGATCCGGCACATAAGTGGTTGAGAGAGCAGATCATCAATACGACTAATGACATGTCTAAATCACTAAACAGTTGGCGCTCCGCTTTCTGATCGTCGCCCTATCTTTTGTTTGCCAAATATCTTCTTAACAAATCACTTGTATTAAGTGAGTTATAATAAAAAATTATCACAATGAGAATTTATGATAATTTCATTTATTTGCTGTCAGCTCGTATATTAACCCTAACAAAGAAGTGGGTAACCTCCACTCACGATTATATCGGCTCAGGTTGCTGGGCTAAAAAGGGCGAAATATGAAATTCCTACACACAATGATCCGAGTTACTGATTTAGACAAGTCTATCGAGTTCTACACCAAGGTATTGGGAATGAAGGAACTTGAACGCCACGAAAACAAAGAGTACCGCTACACATTGGTTTTTGTTGGCTATGAGCAAGGCGGCACGACTATCGAGCTAACGTACAACTGGGATACGAATGAGTACGAGATGGGCAGCGCGTTTGGTCATCTGGCATTGGGTGTAGAAGATATTTACGCAGCATGTGACAAAATCAAATCGCTAGGTGGCAACGTCACTCGCGAAGCGGGTCCAGTGAAAGGCGGCTCAACTCATATCGCTTTTATTACTGACCCAGACGGCTACCAAATCGAACTGATTCAACTAGGTTAATCGAGGATATAACAATGACAAACGCACTATTTCAACCAATTCAACTTGGTAATATCGAGCTTAAAAACCGTATTGTTATGCCACCGATGACGCGTTCTCGCGCAACGCAACCTGGTAATTCAGCAAACGATATGATGGCGGCTTACTACGCTCAGCGTGCTTCTGCAGGTTTGATTATTGCTGAAGGCACACAAATTTCACCTATGGGTCAAGGCTATGCTTGGACTCCGGGTATCTATTCTGATGAGCAGATCGCTGGTTGGAAAAAAGTGACTGATGCCGTACATGAAAAAGAGGGCGTTATCTTCGCTCAACTTTGGCATGTAGGCCGTGTAACACACCCAGACAACATTGGTGGTGAACAGCCAATCTCGTCTTCTGCACTTAAAGCACAAAACGTAAAGGTATTCATCGATAACGGTACTGATGAACCGGGCTTTGTTGATGTGGTTGAACCTCGTGAAATGACGAAACAAGACATCAAAGAGGTGGTTGAACAGTATCGCCAAGCGGCTTTGAATGCGGTTGAAGCAGGCTTTGATGGTATCGAACTTCACGCAGCGAATGGTTACTTAATCAACCAATTCATCGATTCTGAAGCAAACAACCGCACTGACGAATACGGTGGTTCAATTGAAAACCGTTTACGTTTCCTAGGCGAAGTGGTTGAAGCTATGGTTGAAGCGATTGGTGCTGACCGTGTTGGTGTCCGCCTTGCTCCGTTCACATCGTTGAATGGTACGGTTGACGCTACACCAGTAGAGACTTACACAGCGGCGGCAGCACTACTTAACCTATACAAAATTGTTTACCTACACATTGCAGAAGTTGATTGGGACGATGCACCTGAAACGCCAAAAGCATTTAAAGCAGCAGTTCGTGAAGCCTACGAGGGTGTCCTTATTTATGCGGGTAAATACGATAGCGAGCGTGGCGAAAAAGCCGTTGCTGAAGGCGTAACTGACATGGTTGGTTTTGGTCGTCCATTCGTTGCGAACCCAGATTTACCAGCTCGTATTCAAAATGGTTACCCACTTGCAGCGCACGATCCAAACACATTGTTCGGTGGTGCTGAAAAAGGTTTAACGGATTACCCAGAATACGCAGGCTAAAAACAGCTGCCTGAAGCAGAGTATTGAGATAGTATCTCGATCCTGTTGAATGTTTATAAAAAGCAACCTTGCAGAGTCGGGTTGCTTTTTTTGTTATTGGACTAAGTAAAATGATGAACGTGAAAGCGATGCGCGGAGAGCTTTACCTTCTATTTGCCACCCTGCTAGCTGGGGTGGGATGGATTGCATCTAAGCTGGTGGTATTAGAAATGCCTGGGCCAGTGTTCATTGGTGTGCGATTCCTCGTCGCGAGTCTTATTCTTCTGCCATTTTGTATTCACCATATTCGTAAGCTTTCGTTTAAGCAGATTCTGTCTCTTTGCGGCGTGGGTTTGTTGTTGTCTGCCTCATTGCAGGTATGGGTGTTTGCAGTTTCGGTGACTGAAAGCTTGTCGGAAGGGGCATTCATCATGAGCTTAGCCATGATCATTGCGCCGTTTGTTTCTTGGATTTTATTTCGAGTTCAGCCTAATCGTGCGTTTTGGATGTCTTTCCCTATTGCGATTATTGGCATGCTACTGCTGACTTTGGGCAACGGCTGGCATGTTGAGCAGAGTCAGATTTACTTCTTACTAGCATCGATGTTGTTGTCTGTTCACTTTGTGATGAACAAGCGTGTGATTACCAATATCAAACCTATCGCATCAATTTGTGTGCAGCTGTTTGTAGTGGGTGTGAGTGGTTTAACCTTTGCTTCTATGACAGCTCAGCCGGAGTTCGAAATCACCAAAACCTTAGTCTTCTGGTTTATTGTCTCTGCGGTGATCGCAACGTCTATTCGTTACTTGCTACAAACGGTCGGTCAGCACTCCGTGAACATGGAAGTGGCGGCATTGATCATGATTCTTGAGCCTGTGTGGACGCTGCTGTTAAGTGTGAGTGTGCTTGGCGAAAGTGTAGAGATGCAGAAGCTGCTCGGTGGGGCGGTGATCATTGCTTCACTATTTTGCTATATCAAATGGTCGAGACGAAAATAAAACACTCGGCGCAAGGCCGAGTGTGGGTTGTTTTTCAATACACGTTCAGAGTGTAATAATTTCTAAGCACTAAGCTTGCTAAGCAGTGAACGCGGTAAGATCAGATTGCCGCGACTACTTTCTGAAGTAGCTTGAGCATTTGTTGTTGCTCTTCAGCATCTAACTCGTTCATCAACTCTTTGTTTAAACGAACGGGGATAGGAACGAGTTGTTCTTCAAGTGCTTTTCTGAGCCTTATCAGGCGAGTGTTGAACAAGACTTGTCGAGTGCAGAGCAAGGGTTAAATTCTGCGAATAAGACGTGCAAAGGGTGTCACCGTACTTATCGTTCTCGCTGGTAACTATTCTAACAACGAGCTTTAAATACAGGTGGTAAAGTCGAACCCTTACCACCATAGTCCTATCGCACAGCCTTCTTTTCTTTATGCCATCAATTCGAATGCACTAGGGGCGGGAAAGGACGTGAATGAATTAGTCGCGAATAGTGACTTTTGTAATCACAATATCTTCGCAAGGCACATCTTCGTGTCCCCAGCGAATGGTTGTTGGTGCTTTCGCAATTTTGTTTACCACATCCATACCTGCTGAAACCTTACCGAATACCGCGTAACCCCAGCCAGCATTGGTTGTTGAGGTGTGATCTAGGAAATCGTTGTCATCAAGGTTGATGAAGAACTGCGCCGTTGCAGAATGTGGTGCATCAGTCCGAGCCATTGCCACAGAACCAATCACATTCTTCAAACCACGGTTTGCTTCGTTGACGATTGGGGCGCGAGTTGGTTTTTCTGTCATGTCGATAGTGTGACCACCACCTTGAATCATGAAACCTTCAATAACACGGTGAAATGTCGTGCCTTCGTAGAAACCGTCTTGGCAGTATTTAAGGAAGTTTTTCGACGTTACTGGCGCTTTTTCAAGGTTCAGTTCAATCTCGATATCGCCAAAGTTGGTGGTGAAAGTAATCATAGGGCTACCTAAAGTTGAAGTTTTACTGAGTCGTAATGACGAAAGTGGGTTGCAGTATAGGGAAAATAACAGCGGATACCAGTGATGGTTTTATTGTGGTTGAATTCTCGTCAACCACCAAAATCACGCCTGATATTGTTTAAGGAACATCTCGACACTTGAAGTAATGAGCACTTGCTTGTGTGCAGCATCCGGTGACGGCACATGACCAATGATTTGCGGCCAAAACGCAAAAGACTTAAGCAGACCAATGAACTGCGTGGAGGCGAATTGTGGGTCTAGTTCTACTAAACGACCGTCTGCCAACGCGGCTTTAATCCAGGTTGTAAGTCCACTTTCTGCTTGGGAATATTTTTCCATCGCTTGATGCGCCAGTTCTGCGTTATGGAAATACTCTGAGAACAAAACGCGTGACAGGTCGATGAAGCCTTCAGACTCAAGTAACTCAAGCTCTTGATTGGCTATCGAGGAAAGCTGTTCTTCAAGTGGCAGTTCTGCTTGATATGGGAAATGCGTTGCGGCCAGAGTTTTGCTCCAAATGCTGTCTAGAATCTCATCTAAAAGCAGTTCTTTGCTGGCAAAGTGATTGTATACGGTGCGCTTTGATACTTCTGCGCGACTCGATATTTTATCCATGCTGGTGGCCTTGTAGCCATGCTCAGTAAACTCTGCGATAGCAGCGGCAACGATCGATTCACGTTTTCTTTGGCTCAGCGTTTTTTTTACAGTCATCGGGATACTACTCAATATGTCGCGGTTAGCATTACATACGCTAATTTTACACCAGTAAGTTTACTTTTAGAACACCAATCCGCGTATTGGTAATTCGGTCGAGAGCAACTGAATCGCTTTGCAATGCACGGTGGGTATCATAGAATCGAAAGTGTATTCGAATTTTATTGATATCAACGGAAGAGAATAAACAATCAATGAGTAGTATTTTAGAGTGTATTCGTACAGTTGGACGAGGAGAAAGAGGGCGTAAGCCTTTATCGTTCGAACAAGCCTACCGCATCATGGATGAGTATTTAAGCGGAGAAGTCGGTGACGACCAAATGGCTATGCTACTGATGTTGATTCGTGTGCAGAATGAAACCAATGAAGAGATCGCTGGCTTTGTAAAAGCGTTTCAATCTCGAGTGCCAGATTTAGGCGCTGATATTGATTGGCCGTGTTATGCAGGTAAGCGTAACGATAACGCCAGTGGCAAGCCTTGGAACTTGTTGGCGGCAAAAATCTTAGCTGACAATGGCTATAAAGTGTTAATGCATGGCTATATGGATAAGCCGAGCGGTAGGACGCACGTTGAAAGCCATTTGCAAGATGTCGGTGTGCAAAGTGCTGAGAGCCCTGAACATGCTAAGTCGATTCTTGAACAAGACGGCATTGCTTATTTACCGCTAGCTAACTTTGCGCCCGAAGCACAAACCATGATTGGTTGGAAACACCGCTACGGTTTGAGAACACCAATTAACACGGTAGTTCGAGCATTGAATCCTGGTGGTGGCCGTTTAGGTCTGCGTGGCAGTTTCCATCCTGGCTTTCCACAACTTCATGCGGAAGTTGAGCATGTTATCGGAAATAAATCCCACTCGGTGATTTCATTCAAAGGGATGAACGGTGAGTCGGAATATAATCCTAAAGTTAGCCAAACGGTATGGATGAGCTCTCCTGACAAAGTCGAATCGTTCTACTGGGAAGAGATGATGAACCTAGAGCTGCCACTTCCTAGTCAATGTGTACTTGGCACATCGGCTGAAGATATGGCGCTAATGGCGAATACCGTTGTCGACAGCATGACAGCCATTCTCTTTGCAGAAACGCACGATAAAACTGAGGCATACCAGAAAGCGGTGCGCCTGTGGCATGAGTATTGTGCGCGTTAGATGGTGGTTTGTAATCAATGAGAGAAGGTCAGCGAGCGCTGGCCTTTTTATACTTGATTTCTAGCAAGGGCTTTTCGTGAACGCCCAAACAATAAAGCTACTTCACTCGCATCAAGCGATGCATTTTGTCTTCGAACTGAATCTCAATCACCTGTGAGATTTTCATCTTATCAACACGATCAAGCATTCTCGCTTGGTAATCACGTTTTTTCATCCACTCTAGCGGTTCTTTAAAGCCATCTTCATTAATCACAAACGACTGATCGGTAATAGAGTCTTCAAAGATATGAACCACCCAAATGCGTGATTGGAAATCCAATAACTCACTAAAGTAGCTTTTTAACTTAGATAAGGAATTCGTTAGATACGTTTTAGGTGGGGTTTGGGAAGACATAGTAAACCGTATTTGGACAATGAAAATCGGCAAGGGCGCCGTCTGATCATTATAGCCTTTACCCGTTAGGCTTGTCAGGTCGAATTCGGCAGCCATTCACGGCTATTGCGCTTGCTAATGCTACTATGGCTGCCAGTTAGAGATTAACCAAATCAGTGTCGGATTCACTATTTAACGAATAGGCCGAAGTCGATCTCTTGTTCTCTTTGATATTTCACCAGCTTCACTTTTAGGTCGTGTTTTGCTGCTAAATCAATGGCTAAGCATGACATGCGTTTTATCTCATCAACGCAGCTTGATATCAGCGGTTTTTCTTGATTATCGATAGTGGCGATGAGTGTGTTTTCTGTGCCGTCGTTACCTGCGTAAATATACGCGTACATGTTGTTGTCGTGTTGCATAAACTTCCTAAAACGGGATTTCTAATTATTAGTGAGGTGAAGATTACAGGGTTTATTTACGCAGGCTAGCTCGGCTAAGTAAGGTTAAGCAAGGGAAAGTAAGGCTTTGTAAGGGCTCTTTTTTTTCTTTTTTCTGGCGTTCGAAAACGTGCTCAACCCTTTGTTTGTCTCACTTTTTTGTCTTGTTAGGTTTTGCCTATCAATAAAATTGTTGAAATCCATTTAGTAAAATCAAGATTTTAGACAACAATTAACTTAACAAGATAGAAAATATATGACGCAAAGTATTTAGGGAGAACGCAATGCATTCTATTAAAGTGAAAGATTACATGACGCAGCAGGTTGTGACATTTACTCCTGATATGCCGTTAAGTCTAGCGTTAGACAAAGTGATGCGTAGCCACCATATGGGTGGGCCCGTAATCGATGATAACGAACAAGTGATTGGCTTCCTTTCAGAGCAGGATTTACTCGAGAAACTTGTGAAGGTCAGTTACTTCTGCCAAGACACACACCTTGTGGGTGACTGTATGTACCAAGAAGTGCTGTCGGTGTCACCTGACTTATCCATTATTGAATTGGCGGACATGATGCAGGTTGGAAAACCTAAAGCATACCCTGTGATCGATAATCGAAAACTGGTGGGTATTATCACCAGAACTGATGTTTTGAGAGCAATTGGCAAGAACTTGGAAGAATGCTTCAAACATCAGGTATAGTAGCGTGTTAAGAACGATTATTTTTCTCAATACTCTCAATCGAAAAAAGGCGCACTAGCGCCTTTTTTCTGTATAGCGCTTTTCTTGGTCGATCCTTTCTTTTTGGATCCCTAGCCAGTTGAACAGTTGAACAGTTGAACAGCTGATTAGGCTTTAGCTCTTGGGTATTCCAACTTTTGGAGGTTTCATGTCAAATCAAACGGCAAAGTTTGTTGAAGGTTCAACGATGCGCCACATATTGGTGATGTCGGGGGCTGGCTCTGTCGGTTTGATGGCGTTATTTGTGGTCGATCTGCTCGACATGCTGTTTATCAGTATGCTCGGACAGGTTGAATTGGCTGCTGCGGTAGGCTTTGCAGGTACGCTGACTTTCTTTTCTACCTCCGTTTCTATCGGTACTTCCATTGCCATGGGCGCATTAGTGTCCAAAGCCATCGGCTCCAAGAATCAAGAGCACGCTCGAAACCTAAGCACCAGTATCATGCTGACTGCGTTTGTTATCAGTTCAACCATAACTGCAATCATGTTCGCTTATATTCCAGAGCTGCTAGCCGCGATAGGCGCCAAAGGCATTGCAGCCGAACGCGCTCAAGCTTACCTACAGATTTTGCTACCTAGTGGTCCATTTTTGGCGTTAGCGATGGCAGCGGGTGCGGGCTTAAGAGCGGCAGGTGATGCTAAGCGTTCGATGTGGGCAACTTTGTCTGGCGGCATTGTTAACGCGATTCTCGATCCTCTGTTTATTTTTGGTTTTGGTTGGAACATCGAAGGGGCGGCTATCGCTTCGGTTGTCGCTCGTTTCTCGGTGCTATTCTTTTCGCTTTATCCTCTTATTCGCAGCCATCAGCTGGTGGCTCCCCCTTCTTTTGTGCAATGGCGCATTAATATTCGACCAATATTGGCGATTGCGCTGCCTGCGATTATCACCAATACCGCAACGCCTATCGGTAATGCGATTGTAACAACGGGTATCGCACAATATGGTGAGGACTTTGTCGCGGGCTTTGCCGTGATAGGTCGTCTGACGCCAGTTTGTTTTGCGGTTATCTTTGCCTTGTCTGGCGCTGTGGGGCCAATCATTGGTCAGAACTTTGGTGCTGAACGCATGGACCGAGTGAAGGAAACACTCAATAACTCATTGCTGGTTACTACGGCATACACTATCGCTGTTTGTATTCTGTTGTACTTCGTTCAAGGTTATGTCATTCAAGGTTTTAGTCTACAAGGTGATGCAGCAATCATTGTGGCAGCTTTCTGTACCTATGTGGCGTTAACCTTCACCTTTAACGGTGCGCTATTTGTTGCCAACACGTCTTTCAACAACCTAGGTAAACCGCTTTACTCGACAGCATTGAATTTGGGTAAAGCGACGTTAGGTACTCTGCCGTTCGTATATCTAGGTTCGGAGTGGTATGGCGCTTTGGGTGTTCTCTATGGTCAAGCTTTGGGTAATGTTTTGTTCGGAATTTTAGGTATCTTGGTGCTTCGACATCATATCGCTGAACTGATGCAAGGATCTCAAGTTGATCCAGTGGAAGATGATGTGTCGATTGTCAGCTTGAACACTCAGCCATTCTGTTCACACGATGCGGTTCTTATTGATGATGTATCGGCGAACCGTGAAGAGTGTGCGGAGCTTAAATCTCAGTAAGCCATAGGCGCTGGCATAATATTTTTGTTTTCTTGAAAACTTCTTCTTGACCTTGGAGTAGCCTCCAAGGTTTATACTTTTGATGAACTTAAGGTTCTGTTGCTCGTGAGTTAGCAACAACCTCAAGGCTTTTGAGTATTAAGGAGATACATTATGTGCGCAAAACATGCAGCGTGCCGCTCAGCAAAAGTGGACGTTCAACCTCAAGCGGCAGGAGCAAGTTGCTCTAGCCCTAAAATTTCAAGCATCACAGCAGCAGGTACTTCATCTGGTTGTTGTAGCTCTTCTGCTACTTCGTCATCGTCTGGAGATGATTGTTGTAGTTCGTCGGACAGTGGAGAAGAAGACAGTCAGTCCTCAACTTTATCTCTCGACGCCAAATTTTCGAAAAGTTGGCTGGTTGCCGGAATGGACTGCCCAGCTTGTGCAAGAAAAATAGAAAACGCGATCAGCAATATTGACGGTGTTATTCAAGCGAAGGTTCTCTTTGCTACCGAAAAGCTGGTTGTGAAATTCGATAATCAAAGCCTTGCTGACACCATTGAACAGGTCTCTATCAAAACGGGTTTCCCTCTTACGGAAGTCGGTTCAAAGAAAGAAAAACAACAACCTGAGACTTTTTGGCAAGCTTATATCCAACCTAATTTACAGATTATCGCGATTGCAGCGGCAATGCTGTTTGCGGCGCTTCTGAAAAGTACCTCTCCTCAATTAAGCGAAGGCTTGTTTACGGTAACTTGTCTGCTTGGTTTATATCCGGTGGCGAAGAAAGCGGTTCAGCTGGCGCGTTCAGGTACACCGTTTGCTATTGAAACCTTAATGAGTGTTGCCGCGCTGGGTGCTTTGTACCTTGGCGAAACTGCGGAAGCAGCGATGGTTCTATTGTTGTTCTTGATTGGTGAGCGCTTAGAAGCGTTTGCTTCATCAAGAGCAAGAAGTGGCGTTCAAGCGCTAATGGCATTGGTACCAGAAAACGCGACTAAGATCATCAACGGCGAGCGTGTAGAAGTAGCAGTCAGTGAACTGGTTCCAGGTGATGTGATTGAAGTGGCCGCGGGCTCTCGTTTACCTGCTGACGGCCAATTGATTACAGACGCGGCAAGCTTTGATGAAAGTGCGTTAACCGGTGAATCTGTTCCTGTTGAACACATCGAAGGCAATAGCATCATGGCTGGCGCTGTGGTGGTCGATAAAGTGGTTCGTATCACCATCACTTCAAAACAGGGTGAGAACGCGATCGATCGCATTCTTCATCTGATTGAAGAAGCAGAGTCTCGTAAAGCACCACTAGAGCGATTCCTCGATAAGTTCAGCCGTTGGTACACACCGTTAATGATGGTAGTGGCTCTGTTGGTCATCATCACGCCACCATTGTTGTTTGCGCAGCCATGGGAAACATGGGTTTACCGTGGCCTAGCGCTATTGTTGATTGCTTGTCCGTGTGCCTTGGTTATCTCGACTCCTGCAGCGATTACCTCTGGCTTAGCAGCAGCAGCGAAACGTGGCGCGCTCATTAAAGGCGGCGCAGCGCTAGAGCAGCTTGGTAAAATCCAAACCATCGCCTTCGATAAGACAGGCACACTGACCGAAGGTAAGCCTCAGGTTACGGATATTCAACCTCTATCGGGGTGGCAACAAGACGCGATGCTGCGTGTGGTTGGGGCGATTGAAGTTGGCTCTACTCACCCGTTGGCGCAGTCACTTGTCGCTAAAGTAAAAGACCTGAATATTGAGATTCCTGAATCACACAACAAGAAAGCGTTGATTGGTAGTGGTGTTGAAGGGGATGTTGATGGTGTTAAGTATCAGGTTCTGTCACCGTCTAAAGTCACGTTCGAACTTGGTGCCGATGTGGTTTCTCAGGTAGAAGCATTAGAAGGTGAGGGCAAGACGGTTGTGGTTGCTCTTGAGGTTAAAGATCAAGAAGAATCAACAGAGCAAGCTACGACGGTGATTGGTCTGATTGCTTGGCAAGATACGTTACGCAGTGACGCTAAGCTTGCGATTGAACGACTTAATGAATTAGGTATTCAATCTATCATGTTGACCGGCGATAATCCGCGCAGTGCAGCAGCGATCAGTAGCAAGATTGGTATGCAGTACAAGGCAAGCCTATTGCCAAGCGACAAGGTATCTTACGTTGAGGAGTTATCTCAACAGTCGCACGTGGCGATGGTCGGTGATGGCATTAATGATGCACCAGCAATGAAAACGGCGAATGTCGGCATCGCAATGGGTGGTGGTACGGATGTCGCTTTGGAAACGGCGGATTCAGCACTGACTCATAACCGTTTAACTGAGCTGCCAGCGATGATTGAACTGTCGCAAGCGACCATGAACAACATCCGTCAAAACGTAGCCCTTGCGCTTGGTTTGAAGGTCGTATTCTTGGTGACAAGCTTGTTAGGTATTACCGGTTTGTGGGTGGCAGTTTTAGCGGATAGTGGTGCAACTGCATTGGTGACATTGAACGCATTGCGTCTGCTTCGATTTAAATCTAAAGCGGACTAAATCGAGCTCACCGACATAGAGCATTCTTAATATAAAAGCGCCTTTAGCGGTAATACGTTAAAGGCGCTTTTTGTCTCATTAGTATGCAACATAGGCGTGCGGATTGCTTATTTTTGTGATGCCAATCGGTTTTTTGTGAAACTTGAATTATTGTTGCGATCATTCATGTGACATGTGTCACTTCATTTTGTAATGAGCTTGGTTAGAGTGTGTTCGTACCCCACGAATTTACTATGAGCTTAAATAAGGGTAAAAAGCCCAATAAGCCAAAAGGAGCGAACTATGTCTCAAGCTGTTTTCCACTTAGGTGTTACTGAAGCAGATCTTAACGGTGCTACTCTTGCGATCATCCCTGGTGATCCTGCTCGTGTGCAAAAAATTGCAGAAGAGATGGAGAACCCAGTATTCCTTGCTAGTCACCGTGAATACACGCTTTACCGCGCAGAGCTAGACGGCAAACCAGTTGTTGTATGTTCAACAGGTATTGGTGGTCCATCGACTTCTATCGCAGTTGAAGAGCTTGCTCAACTTGGTGTTCGCACTTTCCTACGTGTTGGTACGACTGGTGCTATCCAACCTCACGTAAACGTGGGTGACATGATTGTTTCTACAGGTTCTGTTCGTCTAGACGGCGCTAGCCTACACTTTGCTCCTATGGAGTTCCCAGCAGTGGCTGACTTTGAAGTTGCAACAGCAATGAAAGCGGCAGTTGATGAATCAGGTGCAACAGTTCACATGGGCGTAACGGCTTCAAGTGATACGTTCTACCCAGGTCAAGAGCGTTACGACACGTTCTCTGGTCGCGTTGTTAAGCGTTTCCAAGGTTCTATGCAAGAATGGCAAGACATGGGCGTTCTGAACTTCGAGATGGAATCTGCAACACTACTAACAATGTGTGCAAGTTCTGGTCTGAAAGCAGGTTGTGTTGCTGGTGTAATCATCAACCGTACTCAAAAAGAGACGCCTGATCACGACACTCTAAAAGTAACGGAAGCGCGCTCAATCAAAGTGGTTGTAGAAGCTGCTCGTAAAATGCTTTAAGTCTTAAAGTGCTCTGAGTTTTAGAGAGCATTAAGTCTTCAAGTGACATTAAATTTTGAAAATGGCCGCATCGTATGATGCGGCCATTTTTTTGTGCCGTCTGAAAGTAATCAATAGAGAAAACAGACAACAAAAAAGGCGAGTGATTTAATCGTCATTCGCCTTTTTAACAATCTGCTTAAGAGCATTGAGCTCTCATGAGCTTATTGGTTTTTAGCACTCTAGATCTTCACTGCCACCCGCAGCTGTAAACCATGCCGTTAGGTGTGTTTTAAGATCTTTCAATTCGTCAGGGCCAATCAATGCAAGGCCAAGATCTTCAGCTCGTGTGATGTCGTTATGGCGAAGAGGGCGGAAGCTCACCAACATTGCACGTGCTTGTAGGCCACCTAGCAGGTCTCTAAGCGATTCCAGTTTGTACAAGGTGTCATCACCATCATCACGCATACCTTTGGTCTTACATTCGATGATGTGCAGCTTATTGTTCACTACTGAGGCAACATCAAGCTCGTTACGAACCTCACGTTCACCCAGTTGACGGTATACCTGAACATTCAAAGAACGGTCTTGGATAGTCGGCATGTCATCTTGGATTTGTTTAACTGTGCTGTGAACCAATGTTTCAAGCCATTCACCGTTTGAAAAACGTCGCGCGTCTTCATTGGCAAAGGTCAAAATACCATTGTCGTATGTCGCAATTTTAGCTTCAACCAAATCGCTCAGCAGCATGTTGAGCTCGCGATAGCCTTGTTGCTTCTCAGATAGCCCTACATCAAGCTTCTGCTCTTTACGGCAGGTCGTTGCTAAATAGTTCAATGTCGCAAGGCCAGGGCCTAATTCGAGTGCGTTACTTGCCCAACGTTCACCCAGTTCATAAAGTTTCTGATCCAGTTGCGGAGACAGCTGAACATCGCTGAATTCACCGCGAGCACCGAAAACAGTCAGGTAGTCGTCGATAGTGATGCGGTCCTGAACTTGTGCATCTTCTTTACCATTCGGGTACAACCAGCACAGCTTGTCACTGTTTGGTTCAACCACGAAGATTGGCCAGTGGTAAGTACGGAATACTTCGTACACAGAAAGTAGGCGGTGACGAAGGCCACAACTTGCGTTGAGCTTCACTTCTTGACCGCGTGCTTTGAGGTCTTCGGCAAGGGTTTGGATAGATTCTTTAATGACAGATGTATTTACGATGGTCGGAATTTCGAAAAACTCACTCGTAATGTCGCGCTTGTGCAAAACGCTGTCTAAACGTTTGTACATACTGACTTGATTTTTGTCACCGATAAACACGATGTGAGTGCTGACCGTTCGGTTATCAAGTAATGGGGTGAGCAAGCGAATGGGGTCTTGATCGATAATGCCAACATGAACAGCCATATAAATTCCTTAATAGCGGCTCGCTCATAAAGGTGAAAGAAAAAACGGGAAGCAGCAAGCCTTAATAATCATATAATGACAAAGCTCATAAAAAACAAGGGCAACCCTTGATAAAAGTTGCCCTAGCTCAATTAGTCACCACTATTGGGTAAGAAGTCTCAACAATCTCACTAAATATCTATCGATTCTTCATTTATCTATAGTTTGAATTGATGCACTAAATCACCTTGCTGATTCGCCAAAATTGTTAGGTTTTGGCTTGCCTCCGCAATTGAAGACATCGCTTGGTAACTCTTATCTGCGATGTGGTTGATGTCTTCGATGTTGCGTGCAATATCACCAGACGTTTCACTCTGCTCAGCGGCTGCTTGAGAGATGTGTGTACTCATGTGGCTGATCTCTAGAATCAAGGCTTGGATCTCTTCCATCGCACTGTTTGCACTTGAAGCTTGTTGAACCGACATGTCCATATCGCTCATACAGCTTTCAATTACGTTACTTGCAGTTTTCGAGCTTGATTGCAGATTGCTGATCATAGTCTCGATTTCAGAGGTTGATTGAGTGGTCTTCTGTGCTAGCACTCGTACTTCATCGGCAACGACTGCAAAACCACGACCTTGTTCACCTGCACGCGCTGCTTCGATTGCCGCATTAAGTGCAAGTAGGTTGGTCTGTTCAGCAATACCACGAATAACGTCAAGGATTGAACCAATCTGGCTACTCATCTGTTGTAGCTCGCCTACAGCGCCCACTGATTCAGTAAGGCGAACTTCAAGCTGATTAATGGTGCTGATGTTGGTGTTCATGATCTGACGACCAGACTCAGAAGCCGATTCTACTTGTTGAACCATGGTGAGTGAGCTTTGCGCGCTGTTCGCCACTTCTTGTACAGAATGAGACATCTCTGTCATTGCGGTCGCAACAGTCGCGGTTTGCTCACGTTGGCTGTTCAATTGAGCCTGCGTTTCAGATGACGTCTTCTGGTTGACGCTTGCAGTCTTAGTTAAGTCATCTGAAGCATCATTCAACTTCACAAGGATATTGTGCAGGTTGTCAGCCAAGGTGTTGATGTGACGGCTCACGCGGCTGAATTCGTTGTCGTAGCGAATATCGATACGCTGAGTCATATCACCTTCAGTTAGACCTTCTAATGTACCGAGGATGCGAGTTAATGGCTCTCGTACGCTGTGTGCAATGTGGTAACCAATCGCAGCAGCGAACACAGTCACAACAATGCCAATGGCAATCGCGTTGAATAGGCCTTTGTCGTAGATGCTGCTTGCGTCAGCGAGTGATGAGTTAAGTTGCTCTTCAGCGGTCACGTTGAATGAGTCCAAAACAGCCATCGCTTGGTCAACTTCTAGAGCTAGGTTAGCGATGTTCACGTACAACGCTTGTTTGGCTTGTAGGTAGTTGTTGTGTTTGTCTAGTACGCCACCTTTCTGACCAACGTCTTTGGTGAACTTCTGAACCGACTCATCGAAGACATTTTTAAGTGCTGGTAGTTGTGTTGATAGACCTCGATAAGCGTAGTTAAGATGAGTAACGGCCTTTTTGTTTTGGTTAAGGGCTTTTTGAACGAAGGCAACATCAGAGCTAGCAAGTGCATCAGAGGTAATAACTTCTGCGTCTTGCAGTTTGATGAAGTAGCTCTTTGCCATCACTTTTACAGAGATGCTTTTTTGGTCGGCAACGTACTCTTTCATACCAACGGTTAATTCTGAATGTAAGCGTTGGAAGTCACGAGACGCTTTTTGTACTTGTTCTTGTGCTTCGAACATCGCGACGTAGTTGTTCATCGCTTCGTCAGCTTCGGCGAAGTAGCGTTCTTCCATTGCTCTTAATTGCGCGATACGTTCAACAAGTGAAGCATTGTTTTGGCTTGCCGCTTCTAAACTACCGAGAACTTCTGAAAACGAGTTTTGTGATGCAGCAAATTCTGTACGCATTGCAGACATGCGTTCAGCGTTTTGTGTGGTTAAGAAATCTTTGAATGACTTATCAGCAGAAAGCAATTGAACACTCGTTTGATTTGAAAGCGCGACAAGTGGTAATGAGGTTTCTGAGACACTCTCAAAATTGCTGTGTATCTGATTCATGCTGTTCATCATGATGGTTATCGTGACTGCGAACATGATGATGATCAGTGCGAAACCAGCGTACATACGCTTGATCACAGATCCCTTCATGGCTTTCTCCCTAAATAAAAATGCAGACCTAATGTCAGGTCAAAGTAAAACTAACAAAATTATCAGCATTCTATTGAGCTCGGCTTACGCATTTTATGACGCACACGTCAAAAATAGCGCTCAGTTATAACCAACATGCCATTCTTGAGAGCTAAGGCTCGTTTTTTTTGATTTGAACGGTGTTTTTTATTATGCTTTAAAGCAGATTTATTGTGGTTTGATGCGGCATAGCGCATACTCAAAGCATTAAAAAATAAATGTTTTATCGGAGAGAAACATGGCTGAAGAAACCATTTTTACTAAGATCATCAACAAAGAAATCCCAGCAGATCTACTATACCAAGACGATTTAGTAACCGCATTTCGCGATATTAACCCTCGCGCGCCAAGCCATATCCTAATCATCCCAAACAAGCTGATTCCGACAACTAACGATGTTGAAGTCCAAGATGAAGCGATGATGGGGCGCATGTTTACTGTTGCTCGCAAGTTAGCAAAAGAAGAGGGCATTGCAGAAGATGGCTATCGTCTTATCGTGAACTGTAACTCTCACGGTGGCCAAGAGGTTTATCATATTCACATGCACTTGGTTGGCGGCCGTCCACTTGGCCCCCTATTAATGAGCTAATAAAAAGTTAATGAGCTAATGAAAAGCTAACGAGTTAATGAAAGCTAATGAGCTAGTTTAACCCCGCTCATTAGTGGGTTAACACAAGTAGTTAGTTGGAAAATTTGTAGTTTGTATGCCAACTTTAAGTTCTATCTGTTGTCTGAACATCGGCATCGCCTAGGCAGAGGCTAAATCAGTAGGGTTTCAACTGGCTTGAGATCCTTTTTACAACGCGTTTCGTTTTGATAATGAGACCATTAAAGGTCAGCAGACCCTAATAAAGTAGGCATTTTAAACATGCACGGAGACGATAAGTGAAGCAACAGTTTAGATTCGCTTCCATTGCCCTGTTATCGGCGTTGACCGTAGGTTGTGCGAGTATGTCTGCAGGAAGCCTGTTCAGTCATTACAGCGCACAAAACAAAGCGATCTACCAAGCCGTTAAATCTGGAGATTATTCAGAGGCTCAGCAAGAGCTACCAGATTACGCGGCAGGCGACATCCTTGATAACTTTGAAAGAGGCAGAATTAATCTGCTGGATCAAAAATACCCTGAGAGTAAGGCTTCGTTTGAAGTGGCTGATCAGGCGGTTACTGAGCAGCAACGCAAAGCCGTGATCTCAATCTCAGACAGTGCAACCAGTGTGGGTGCGTTGGCTGTGAATGACAATATTACCGAGTATGTGCCAGCCGATTACGAGTTGGGCTTTCTTCATCTGTATCTCGGTTTAAATTACCTCAAGAAAAACGATTTAGAAGGTGCGGTGATCGAAATGCGTCGCGCCAACCAAGTTCAAGAACAAGCGAAGAAGCAACGCGAGGCTGAGTTAGACAAAGCAGCCAGCGATGCGAAGAAGCAAGGCTTGTCTGCCAATGTGGGTAGCATCCTTGCCAATTACCCTGATGCGGGTAAGAAACTGCAGTCAGTACAGAATGCGTATCTGATGTTCTTGTCTGGTCTGCTTTATGAAGCGTCAAATGATTTAAACAGCGCCTACGTTGACTATCGTCGTGCTTTGGCTGTGATGCCAGATAACCAAGAAATCATCGATAGAACCATGGCAACAGCCGCTCGTTTAGGGATGCGACAAGATTTAGCAACATTAGAAAAACGCTATAAGCAATCTTCTAAACTTAGTGCAGGTGAAGGGCGAGTGATTGTTCTTCAAGAGCAGAGCGCTGTGCAAGCTATGGACAGTTGGCGACTGGATTTGCCTGTTTATGACAGTCGCGATCAGGGGGCAATATACTCTCTTGCGCTGCCATATTACCCAAGTCAAAACGTAGAGCGTTTTTCTGCCTTGCGAATCAGCGGACAGCCGCTACAAGAACATTTGATCACTGATGTAAACGCGATGGCGCAGAACGATCTATCGGAACGTATGACAAGCATTGTTATTCGCCAAGCGCTACGTGTAGTCGCGAAAGATCGCATTCGAAAAGAAGCAACCAAAGGCGATGATGTCGGTAATATTCTGTTCAACGTGTGGAACACACTGACAGAGCAACCAGACACTCGCAGTTGGCAATCATTACCTGCAGAGATTAAGAGCAGTACGTTTGTAGCAAATAGCGGTCAATATACGTTGGAAGCGGGCGCTAAAACGTACGACTTTGATATTCGAGAAGGGCAGACCACCTTGGTGTGGATTTCTCGACAAGGAAACAATGCAACAATGTGGCATAAACAGCTAGGGAGGCTGTAATGAAAAAGTGGTTAGTGAGCTTAGCAGCGGTTATGGCTCTGGCTGGTTGTGCTGATAATACAGCTGGCGTAAGGGTCGATAGTCTGACTCAGAACGTTTTCTTTGGTGACAAGGTATTGGGCAGCCGTTTACAGGTTGAAGATATTCGCACCGATCTGGTCGACGGTCATACGCGAGGAATCGTTCGTTTAAACAGTAACTATAAAGGCGATCAACATATTCTTTATCGTTTTTACTGGTACGACGATGCCGGGCTTGAGGTCAACCTTAAACAAGGTCCTTGGAAGCAAGCGATTGTTCGTGGTTTTGAAAGTATTTCGTTGTCGGAAGTGTCGGTAAACCCGAAAGCGACTCAGTTCAGAGTCCAGTTCCGAGAGCAGTAAGTTAGATTAAACGGGTCTCATGATTCGTAAATACAAGAATTTAAGAGTGTGGGTAACCCCGCTCAGTGATAAGTTGAGGAAACAAAATGAAAAAGAGTGTCATTGCGCTACTAGGTTTAGCGGTTATTTTAGGCGGTTGTTCAAACAAGGTAAGCTACGGTGATGCACAAGCAGTAGAAACCACGACAATCGATTTCGGTTCAACTGACCTTCAAACGATTGCGGGTGAAATGGTCGATAGCATGATGGCGTCTGGTTCTGTGTCTTACATTACTCGTGAACAGCGTCCAATCGTGTTTGTAGAGCGAATCAAGAACAAAACAAGTGAGCACATCGATACTGAGTCAATCACTGACACTATCAGTACTAAGATGCTGAACTCTGGTAAGTTCCGTTTCGTTGATATGGACCGTGTAGAGTCTGTTCGTGACCAATTGAACTTCCAAAACAACGATGAGCTTGTAAACCAAAGTTCAGCGATTCAATTCGGTAAAATGGTTGGTGCTCAGTACATGCTGTACGGCAACCTATCAAGCATCGTTAAGAAAGCGGGTAGCGATGAAGACGTATACTACAAAATGACGATGCGTCTAATGGATCTTGAGTCTGGCTTGATTGAATGGGCTGACGAGACTGAAATCCGTAAGCAACAATCTAAGAGCCTACTAGGCCTTTAATTTCGCTTACTTGCCAACTATGCGCAGCCGGATTTGACAATGTCTAGTATTGGCGGCGCTTAATCTTGACAGCGTATAGCTTGGTCACACGCCAATGCAGTGCATGATGTGCTGTTTATGAAGAGACACTGGCTTTTGGTCAGTGTCTTTTTTGTAGGGAATGAAGACGTTTATAGGGCAGTTAAGACGTTTATAGGGAGTAAATATGGCAATTTTTTCTTGGTCTGAGGCTAAGCTTCTTGATACCAGTTTGAGTTCGCTTGACGGTTACTTTTCTGAGCCTCCAGTTAGAGCACAGACATTAACAGGCGGTTTGACCAATCGATGTTGGAAGTTGGTCGATGCCGATGGTACTGCGTATGTTTGGCGGCCAACCACACCTATCACCAAAGCGTTCTTCATTTCTCGCCATGAAGAGTACCAAGTGCTGTCTGCCATTGAGCGACTCGGTATCGGGCCAAGCCCAATGGTAGTGAATGAGCAGGGGTTACTGGTTGAGTGGATTGCGGGTGAGACACTTTACGAAGATCTAGAACTCGATGACCTGTTGAAAACGCTGACCTCTGTTCATCTGGTTAATACTGCGCGATTACCACTGCAACCATTCAGTTTCACGGCGCGAGTCGACCATTACTGGCTGCAGCTTGATGCGATTCATAAGACCGAAGCCTGCACTAAGATTTATCAAGAGTGGCGCGTGGCTCCGAGTATTACCAATGTTGACCTGTCTTTGTGCCATTTTGACTTAGGTGGTTATAACCTAGTGAGAAACAGTGACTGCATTAAGATTATTGATTGGGAATACGCTGCGCTCGCAGACCCTAGGCTCGATTTGACATTAACCATTGCGGTTGCTGGCGCGCCAGTCACAGAAGCGGTTGAGAAGTACTGTCAGCTGCGAGGAATCCATGATGTTCAGCCTTGGCTTGATGGTGTAGAAGCATGGTTACCAAGAAGCCAGATGATGGCGATGCTATGGTATTTACTTGCTCATCAGCTTTGGGGCGATGAAAGTTATCTGCGTGAAGCGGAGGCTCTGAGTCACACTTTATGTAGCTAGGATCACGTTTAGGAAGTGAAAAATATAATTTCTCAGCTGTTACCTTTAAAACCTTGTTTTTCGTGTTAGATTGATCAAAACGTACCAATATTCAACGGGGGAGGTACAATGATTATCTATCTACATGGCTTCGACTCAACAAGCCCGGGCAATCACGAAAAAATACTGCAGTTGCAATTCATTGATGATGACGTTCGTTTCATCAACTACAGTACTTTGCATCCAAAACACGATATGCAGCATCTGCTAAAAGAAGTGCATAAGGTGATAGAGCAATCCGATGATCCGCATCCCATTATTTGTGGTGTAGGTTTAGGTGGTTTTTGGTCTGAGCGTATTGGTTTCTTATGTGGGATTAAGCAGGTGGTGTTCAACCCTAATCTGCACCCTGAGAACAACATGGTAGGTCGAATTGACCGTCCAGAAGAGTACGAAGACATCGCAACTAAATGTGTTGCTCAGTACCGTATGAAAAACAAAGGACGCTGTTTAGTGGTGCTTTCTCGTGAAGATGAAATTCACGACAATACCAAAACAGCTGCCGCGCTAGAAGATTACTACGATGTAATCTGGGATGAGAAAGAGAGTCATAAATTCAAAAAGATCTCTCAACATCTTCAAGCAATGAAAGCGTTCAAAAACGCTTAATCAATCCAGATGTTTTATAAAAGCAGTGCTCAATGAGTGCTGCTTTTTCACATCTGAATCTTAGAGATTGGTATTGATAAAGTAGTTGTATATGTTTTATCGGTCGGTTTGTGCATTTATAGATCAGTTTGCGCAAACGTTAACTAATTAGTCGCGAATCCTCATTGAGGGTAAGGATTTTTTTGTTGCGGTCATCTTTTTGCTATATATAATGTTCCCAAGCAAAATATTTTGACAAATATCAAAAAAAATTGAGAGCGAGTGAAAAACTTGCCCATAATTTGTGTTCTGCCTCTCAGGTAGTCACCTTTTATATCCACGTGAGCAAAGCAACAAACCATTATTTGTTGTTTGTAACCCCTCTAACTACTCGGTGAGCTGTCGTTATTCTTTTTCGCGGTAACCCAATTTGTAACAGCCTTCGCATTCAAGGCCGAGTAGATACATAGAATTTATCGGTTGGAGTAATCGAGCCGAACCCCATTTATTCATTTTGTAGAGGATTGTCATTGTGACAAAAATTATCGTAGTAGGCGGCGGTGCTGGTGGTTTAGAACTAGCAACTAAGCTAGGCCGCACTTTAGGTCGTAAGAAACGTGCCCAGATTACTCTGGTAGACCGTAAAGCAAGCCACCTATGGAAACCATTACTTCATGAAGTAGCAACGGGCTCACTGGATGAAGGTGTTGATGCATTAAGCTACCGTGCGCACGCAAAAAACCATTACTTCGATTTCCAAATGGGCAGCCTGAACGACATCGATCGTGAGCGTAAAGTGATTGCACTAAGCGAGCTTACAGACGAGCACGGTGAACTGCTGATGCCAAGCCGTGAACTTGAATACGATATTCTAGTGATGGCGCTAGGCTCAACGTCAAACGACTTCAACACTCCAGGCGTTCGTGACAACTGTATTTTCCTTGATAGCCCAGAGCAAGCACACCGTTTCCGTACAGAAATGAACAATCAGTTCTTAAAGCTTCACGCTAAGAACGGTCAAGGCACGGTAGACATCGCGATTGTTGGTGCTGGTGCAACTGGTGTAGAGCTTTCTGCAGAGCTACACAACGCCGTTAAAGAACTTCGTACTTACGGCTTCGGCGACCTAGATTCAAGCAAGCTGAACGTAAACCTAGTTGAAGCGGGTGAGCGTATTCTTCCAGCTCTACCTCCTCGTATTTCAAGTGCAGCACACTCTGAGCTAACCAAGCTTGGTGTGAACGTTCGTACGAATACGATGGTGACTCAGGCGGATTCTGACGGCCTAACAACCAAAGATGGTGACAAGATCCCAGCTCAAATCATGGTATGGGCAGCAGGTATCAAAGCACCAGATTTCATGAAAGATATCGGTGGTCTTGAAACCAACCGTATCAACCAGTTGGTTGTGAAGAACACGTTGCAAACAACACTGGATGACAACATCTTTGCAATCGGTGACTTGGCGCAATGTACACAAGCAGACGGTTCATTCGTTCCGCCACGTGCACAAGCGGCTCACCAAATGGCAAGCTGTGCATTCAGCAACATCATTGCTAAGTTGAACGGTCGTGACCTGAAAGACTACATCTACAAAGACAAAGGCTCGCTAGTTTCACTTAGCCGTTTCTCTACGGTAGGTAGTTTGATGGGTAACCTGACGAAAGGCTCGATGATGGTCGAAGGTCGTATTGCTCGTGTGGTTTACATCTCTTTGTACCGCATGCACCAGATGGCGCTTCACGGCTTAATCAAAACATCACTGATGATGCTGGTTGGTCGTATTAACCGTGTACTTCGTCCAAACCTAAAGCTTCACTAATCAGGTAAGCCTTCTCAGAGCATTACGCTGATAATAAAAAAGAGCTCTTCGGAGCTCTTTTTTGATCGTGTCGATTATGGATTATCGCAGGTGTTGAACTCATTTCTGCTGTTAAGACGTTGGAGGTAGCACAGAATAAACCACGCCATCTTTCGGCTTACCGTTAAACAGAAATCGATTCTGGGCAATGGTTTCTCGCTCAGCGCCACACTTCTCGATCAACTTTTGGCTGGGTAGGTTCTCGGTATCGCAGACAATCTCCAAACGCGTTAACTTGAGTTGCGCGAAACAAAATTCAAATAGGGCGAACATCGCTTCTTTGGCGATCCCTCTCCTTTGAAAGTCATCACCGACCCAATAACCTAAACTCGCCATATTAAAGGTGTGGTAAAGCTCATTAATGGCAACCATACCGACTAACTTATCGCTTTTTCGTTCAAAGATGCCAAAGCCAAACGCATCGGCTTTCACCCAGTTCAGGCGAGTTGCCAGAATAAATTTCTCGGCCTCGACGATAGAAAACTCTTTATGACACCAGTCGACCCATGGCAGCAAGCTAGGGGAGGACTTAACCAGCTGAGAAAATTCTTGAGCATCTGAGGCCTCAATGATTTTAAGGCTAAGATTTTGTGTGTTGATCTGAAATTCAGGGCTCATAGAGCGTACCAAGTAACGTGTAAGTACTGAGCAAAGAGAGTCAGTACAGAATAAAGATAGATAGCACTTAATAAAACGCCCTCACTAGGAGGGCGGATTGAATTATTTATATAATTATAGCCGAATCGGCAAGTAATTTACTGCGCTACACGTCTAACTTGAATCACCATTCCAAGAAGTGGGTGGTCAAGGTAATGAGTTTCTGTACTGCGCATACGACGTTTTTGGTCCATGCGGTAGCTCTTAAGGAACTCTTGGACTTCAACCGTCGGAGAAATTTCAGTTAGATTGCCCACCTGGACGTTGCTTTCTGCGCCACTTACTGGTGAATCTAGCTCAATTTGTTGCTCTTGTAGAGTCACTTCACGAACGCTTGGCGCTTTTAAATCTAATGTCGTTTCAGCGTATAGGTAGTGCTGAACGTAGATTTGCAGCTTGCCGTCTAATTCGTAGAGTGGCTTATCAATGGTCTCTTCTTGGAACCCATCAGCGCTGCCTGCAGTGATTGCGCCTTTTTCAGAGCCATCAGCATTAAACTGTTTAGAGAAATCTTTACCTGCTTGAATATGGAAAACAGGTGCCGAGCTCTTACCTTGGTCGCCTTGACGCCAAGCGGTATGCATCAGAACTTCAAAGCCAGCGTGTTTACGTAGCTTGTCTTTCTGAGGCGTTAACTTGTATTCCGAGTAAGGTAGCATTTGAACGCCTTTCTTTGCTCGGTATTGGGTATCTTGAAATGAACCAACGCGTTCAAGTGAAATCTTAGGCTGTGTATTTGGCCAAGATTCGTTCACCTTCTCTGCATCAACAGCGCGCTTAAAAATGATCACTTCTATATCAAATTGTCTCTGCGCCAAACTTGGCAGTGAGACGAACAATAGTAGCAGTGGGATCAGTCTTTTCATTTTTACTCCGTCTTCCAGCCGAACTACCGGCTGGATAATTTATATGTGCAAGTGGATTGGGTCTTATGCTGAAGGCAGCAAGTTTTGTCTGAATTCGCCCAATAAATCACTAACAAATTGAATTCGCTTCCGTCTGTCGACCAATGGTATCGTAAACTTGAACTTTGTTGGTCCTTCCATTGAAAACTTTTGCGGTTGAGATTGCAACAGTTTAACAAGGTAGGTCGGGTTTATGTCAGCATCCGGGTAGAATTCTAAGAATCCACCCTTATCGTGGGCTTCAATTTTCTTCGCTTTGATAGACGCTGCGGCTAATTTTAGCTCAGAAACTGATAACAAGTTCTTGGTTGCATCAGGCAGAAGGCCGAAGCGATCAATCAGCTCGACTTTCAACTCTGCCAATTCGTCGGTGTCACTCACACTCGCAATACGTTTGTATGTTGATAAACGCGTGTTGATGTCTGGAATATAGTCGTCTGGCAATAGTGCAGGCAGACGCATCTCAATTTCAGTTTGTTCACGCAATAGATCATCAAGCGAAGGCTCTCGACCTTCTTTCAACGCTTCAACCGCTTGTTCAAGCATCTCCATGTACAAGGTGAAACCAACCGACTGGATTTGACCACTCTGTTCATCACCCAACAGCTCACCCGCACCACGAATCTCTAAATCGTGAGTTGCTAGGGTAAAGCCTGCGCCCAAGTCTTCGAGCGAAGCTATCGCATCCAATCGCTTGATCGCATCTTTGGTCATTGCTTTAGGGTGTGGCGTTAACAAGTAAGCATAAGCTTGGTGGTGCGAACGACCTACACGACCACGTAATTGGTGCAGCTGTGCTAAACCAAGGTTATCGGCTCTGTCCATCAAGATGGTATTTGCCGTTGGTACGTCGATACCGGTTTCAATGATGGTTGTACACACCAGTAAGTTGAAGCGCTGGTGGTAGAAGTCATTCATGATGCGTTCCAGTTCGCGCTCTCTCATCTGGCCATGAGCTACAGTCACGCGCGCCTCTGGAATCAGCTTTTGCAATGACTCTGCTGTTTTCTCAATCGTGTCGACTTGGTTGTGTAGGAAGTAAACCTGGCCACCACGCATGATTTCACGCAGCACCGCTTCTCTGACGATGGCATCATCACTCTCGCGAACGAAGGTTTTAATTGCCAAGCGTCGTGCGGGTGGTGTAGCGATGATCGAAAGGTCACGCATGCCACTCATTGCCATGTTCAGCGTTCGCGGGATCGGTGTCGCAGTAAGCGTTAGAATATCGACATCCGCACGCATCGCTTTCACTTTCTCTTTCTGACGTACACCAAATCTGTGTTCTTCATCGACAACCAGCAGGCCTAGGTCTTTAAACTTAATATCGCTCGAAAGCAGCTTGTGAGTCCCGACTAGGATATCCACTTTACCGTCGGCGACATCTTGCATGATTAGTTTTTGCTCTTTAGCTGATTTGAATCGGGATAGAACCTCAACACGAATCGGCAAGTTGGCGAAACGGTCACGGAAGTTTTCGAAGTGTTGCTGAGCAAGTAGAGTAGTAGGAACTAAAACCGCTACTTGTTTGCTGTTGTCGGTACAAACGAATGCTGCACGCATCGCGACTTCGGTTTTACCAAAGCCAACATCACCACACACCAAACGGTCCATGGCTTTGGCTTGGCACATATCAGACATAACAGCATTGATGGCCATCGCTTGGTCATCGGTTTCTTCAAACGGGAAGCCAGATTTGAAGGTTGCGTATTGCCCGCGATCTAAAACAAATTTATAGCCAGGTTTAAGCTCACGCTTGGCGTAAACATCCAGCAGCTCTGCAGCAACGTCACGTACTTTTTCAGCGGCACGCTTACGCGCTTTTTGCCACGCTTCGCCACCGAGTTTATGTAGCGGTGCAGAATCTTCAGCGCCACCCGAGTAACGCCCGATTAAGTTCAAAGAAGCAACTGGCACGTAGAGCTTGGCATCGTTTTGGTACTCAAGTGTCACGTATTCGGTTTTCATGCCACCGGCTTCGAGTGTCTGCAAGCCGATGTAGCGACCAATACCGTGGTCAATGTGCACAACAGGTTGACCCGGTTTAAGTTCGGCTAAGTGACGAATGACAGTATCGCTGTTAACGCTTTTCTTGTCTTTCTTACGGCGCTGAACAACGCGATCACCCAACAGGTCGCTTTCACAGATAAGGGCGATGTTTTGCTCTTCGTGGATAAAGCCATGTTCCGCTGACCCTAAGATCAGGCTGAACTTATCTATACCTTTAATCGCCGCATCGAGGTTTTCAACTTCGCTTGGACGAACTTTAATGCCTCGCAGTAATTCACTCAGAGCTTCACGACGACCTTCAGACTCAACTGAAAAGACCACTTTTCCTTCGAAGGCTTCAGTGAACTTTCTTAGGTTTGCGAGTGGCTCTTTATTCTGATGCTGAACACTGAGATCAGGAAGAGACACAACCGGAAAGTTGGTACGTCCAGCTTTCTCTTCAATTGAATCTAAGCTCAGATTGACTTGTGGCTTCTGTTTGAAGTGTGCGAACAGCTCGTCTTTCTTCAGCCACAGTTGTTCAGGCGTGAGAAGTGGCCGTAATGGGTCAACACCGCGCTGTTCGTATCGATGAGCAACGTCCGTTAGGAATGAGTCTACTGCAGTCTCGACATCACCTAGAATCAGCAATTGCGCTTCATCGGCAACGTAATCAAACAAGGTTTCTGTGTGATCGAAGAACAGTGGTTGCCAATACTCAATACCAGCAGGCCATGTGCCTTTAGATACCTGCATATAAACCGATTCTGGTTCGCGGCGGGCATCAAACTGTTGGCGCCAACGAATACGGAAATCTTCAATTGCCGTTTCCGAGGTTGGGAATTCGTGAGCAGGCAGCAGGCGGATCTCAGAGATGTCTTCAATAGAACGTTGGTTTTCAGGATCGAAGGTACGAATGGTATCGATCTCATCATCGAAGAAATCGATACGATACGGGTCTTTACTGCCCATTGGGAACAGATCGAGAATAGAGCCACGGCTTGCGTATTCACCGGGGCCAAACACTTGGTCAACGTAACGATAGCCTGACTTTTCAAGCTGTAGACGCAGTTTCTCTAAAGAGTAGAGATCGCCCGTTTTCACCATTAACGTGTGTTGTAGCAAAAAGTCTCGCGGTGACTGGCGTTGCAATAACGTGCTGATCGGAACGATCGTGATGCCATCTTTTAATGTTGGCAGTGCGTAAAGGCGTGCGATACGATCTGAGATGATCTCTTGGTGCGGCGAGAAGCTATCGTATGGCAGCGTTTCCCAGTCAGGGAATAATGCGACTTCATGTGCCGTAAACTGTTCAATTTCAGATTGAAGCTTAAGCGCCACTTGTGGGTCGGGTACAGCCAAGACGGTATGGCTGTTGTGTTGCTCTGCGAGTTTGGCAATGGCAAGAGCGAGAGACGAACCGACTAGGTTACCGATGTGCTTTTTGTCACCGGCACCTTTAAGTTTAGGTAGTGTAAATATGGATTTTTTGGTCATGTTAATTTACTTGTTATCTCGGTCTAGAGAGCGTTGACGCAAGAGTTTCTGTTGTTGATAAAGTGCCGCTTTAATTAGCAGGTCTTGGTCGGTATCGCGAAGATGAGCGTATTTAAATTTGATTTCGAAACCTGAGTCTTTCGCCTCGCTAGCAAATACTTCTGCGTAGCAATAAATGGCTGCAGCTGGGTGCTCTAGAAAAAGTTTGGCTTTTACTAAGCGACCCGGTTCGATGTCTGCTTTTGAAAAGCAGGAAAACTGACTCGCACCAAATGAATAGGTGTGAGTGCGAAATTTCTCATCATCTTGCTGCGATAACATAAAGCTCAACAAGAGGTTTAATTTTGAGTTTTGTGCATCCAATAAACTGGTGACATTCTTCAAGTCGCTGTTTTTCAGTTCCGCTCGAGCGCTGTCAGCTAACAGATCCAATTGGCTAAATTCACTTGCCACCACAAATGGTGCTGGGATCTCAGATTCGAATTGAATTTGAGAAGGTAAAGTGAAGCCGCTGTCCATTGGTTCAATATTAGCGGTAAGGCTATGGTGAACGGTGAAAAACTCTTGTTCTGTCATGCGTTAGTTCCTTGAAGTGATCTATTGATTATCGCTATGTGGCCGCAGTAATCAAGGTCAGTTAATTGAAAGTCTCAAATAGTTGTTTGAAATTTGGCTATTTGACAAGGTTCTGTTTTTCAAGCCTAACTAATTGAGTTAATTCACTCTATATTTTCAATTAACCCCTACACAGTAACAGCAATACCCGTTACATTAACCCGCATCCCCTTTAGATGGTTCAAAGTATGTTTCATCCTATTTCGTTGTTTGTTGGCCTACGCTATTTGAAAGGCCGTTCAGGTGATCGCTTTAGCCGTTTTGTTTCTTATATGTCGACGGCAGGTATCACCATTGGTGTGCTGTCTTTGGTTACTGTTTTATCGGTAATGAATGGATTCGAAGCGCAGTTAAAAGACCGAATTCTTGGTGTTCTTCCTCAAGCGGTGGTTTATGAGCAAGGTGGCACTACCTCTCTTTCTGCCCAAGCGCCTAATTTTGCAGAGCAAATCTCGCTTAATGGTCACGTTGAACCGATTGTCCGCAGTGAGGCAGTGATTCAGAGTCCGGCTCAATTATCTGCGGGTTTGTTAATTGGCATTGAACCCAATTCAGATGACCCTCTTCAGAACCACTTGATTGCGGGCAGATTGTCTTCACTTAAAGCGGGTCAATATCAGTTGTTCCTCGGTCATACTTTGGCGAGAAATTTGAAGGTATCTATGGGTGACAAAGTTCGCTTGATGGTGACCAGCGCTAGCCAATACACCCCATTAGGTCGTATTCCAAGCCAACGAAATTTCACCGTTGCCGGTATTTTCAATACAGGTTCTGATATCGACGCTCAACTGATGGTGACAGACATCCAAGACGCTGGGCGTTTGATGCGTTATAAATCAGACACTATTTCAGGCTGGCGACTGTTTTTTGAAGACCCGTTTGAAGTCGCAGAGTTATCAACTCAGCCATTACCGGAAGGTTGGTTGTGGAGCGACTGGCGAGACCAACGAGGTGAGCTATTCCAAGCCGTTCGTATGGAAAAAAACATGATGGGTTTAATGCTTGGGCTTATCATCGGTGTTGCTGCTTTCAATATTATCTCAGCACTTATCATGGTGGTGATGGAGAAGCAGTCTGAAGTCGCGATTCTTAAGACCCAAGGCATGACTGATGGTCAAGTCATGGGGATCTTCATGGTTCAAGGCGCAAGTAGTGGCGTGATTGGTGCGCTCTCTGGTGGTGTGTTAGGCGTTGCTCTAGCGATGAACCTTAATACTATTTTAGAGGCGATGGGCGTTGCTCTATTCTCGTTTGGTGGACAGTTACCAATTTTGATTAACCCAATTCAAATCGCTGTTGTTGTGGTTCTGGCTATTGCACTTAGCCTGATTGCCACTGTATTCCCTTCTTATCGTGCATCGTCTGTGAAACCTGCTGAGGCCCTTCGTTATGAGTAATTTTCTTCAATGTAATGATATCCGTAAAACGTACCGTGAAGGCTCGTTAGATACTGAGGTGCTCAAGGGAGTCAGCTTTGACATCGAAAAGGGTGAGCTAGTAGCAATCATCGGTACCTCTGGCTCGGGCAAAAGTACCTTACTGCATATCTTAGGCGCATTAGACGATGCTTCTGCGGGCAGTGTGAGTTTTCTTGGTCAAGACTTAGCATCTTTGAGCTCAAATAAGCAGGCGAAGCTTCGCAACCAGCATCTTGGCTTTGTTTATCAATTCCATCATCTTCTTTCGGACTTTTCAGCGTTAGAAAACGTGGCAATGCCGCTGCTGATTGGTGGTGAAAAGCCAGCTAAAGCAAAAGAAGAGGCGCAACGTCTGTTGGATAAAGTAGGATTGAGTCATCGTGTTGACCACCGACCTTCAGAGCTTTCTGGTGGTGAGAGGCAACGTGTGGCGATTGCTCGAGCTTTAGTGAATAAACCTGCTTTGGTGTTGGCGGATGAGCCTACCGGCAACCTTGATCACAACACCGCACTTTCTATTTACGACTTAATGCGTGAACTGAACCGTGAATACGATACTGCCTTTTTGGTCGTGACTCACGATGGTGAACTTGCCGGTAAGATGGATCGCCAACTTCACATGCAAGATGGTTTACTGGTCAACGTAGAAAAAGAGGAGAGCTAAGTGTTTTCCTCTTTATCTCTATTGATAGGCGGCCGATTTAGCCGTGCGAAACAACGAGACAAGATGGTGTCGTTCATCTCATTGTCTTCGACCATTGGTATTGCGGTTGGTGTCGCGGTGATCATTATCGGCTTATCTGCGATGAATGGCTTTGAGCGAGAGCTTCAATCACGAGTACTTTCTGTCATTCCTCATGGTGAATTTGAAGGCGTGAATGAGCCTGTGACTCGTTGGGAGCACGTGATTGAGGAGTCGGTTAAGCACGATAAAGTCGTTGCTGCTGCGCCTTATGTAAAAATTACAGCGCTTGCTGAAAAGGGCAAAGAACTCAAAGCAATTGAAGTTCGCGGCGTTGACCCACAACTTGAGCAACAAGTATCGAGCCTGTCGAGTTTTATCGATAAGCAAGCTTGGAGTGAGTTTAAAGCAGGGCAACAACAAATCATCTTAGGTTCTGGTGTAGCGAATGTGCTGGGTGCGAAAGTCGGTGATTATCTGACTTTGATGATTCCAGCGGTAAACGGTTCTGTGAAGGTTCAGGCGCCAAAGCGTGTTCGAGTGAAAGTGGTTGGCTTGCTGACGCTTAATGGCCAGATTGACCACAGCTTGGCTCTGATTCCGATTGGTGATGCTCAGGTCTACGCAAACTTAGGTGAGGCGGTAACTGGGGTTTCTTTGAAAGTGACCGATGTGCTGAACGCGAACTCTATTGTGCGTGAAGTGGGCAATCAGCTTGATGTGTATGTGTATCTACGAAGCTGGCAGCAGAAGTTTGGTTTCTTGTATCGAGATATCCAACTCGTTCGTACCATCATGTATCTGGTGATGGTACTGGTTATTGGTGTGGCTTGTTTCAATATTGTCTCGACGCTAATGATGGCAGTAAAAGACAGAGCATCAGAGATCGCGATTTTAAGAACCATGGGTGCATCAGACGGCCTTGTGAAGCGCATCTTTGTTTGGCAGGGCGTATTCTCAGGCGTGTTAGGCAGTTTAGTGGGCAGTGCAATAGGTGTGCTAGTCGCTCTTAATCTCACGACACTAATCAAAGGACTTGAAAAGTTGGTCGATCACCAGTTCTTGTCCGGTGATATCTATTTTGTCGACTTCTTGCCATCACAACTTGATATGACGGATGTTGTTGTGGTTTCCGGCACTGCGATTGTGCTGAGTTTACTGGCGACATGGTACCCAGCATCACGCGCGGCGAAGTTGAATCCAGCCTCAGTGCTGAGTTCTAAATAGCATTCGCCTAAATAACAGGCCGTCAGTTTTCAGTCGATACAAAAAAGGATCCCAGTGGGATCCTTTTTTATTGAATTCAATTCGTGTTCTTTACGACTTTCGTTACATGCCAATCTTGCAGAGGTAAGTAGCTCATCCGATTTTAACTTGTGTACGTTTTAAGTGAAGCGCATACAAGGTTAGATTGAATAACAAGAAATGGCGTTCAGTGCCTTGCTTGTCGCTTCTTCCAACTTCTTACTACTGAGTAGCGCCATAAACCGCGAATACCAAAGTAGCCAATCATTGCTGAAACCACGCCACAAATCAGACAACCCAATAAGAACGGAGGCCCTATAGTGCTCATTTGCGCCAAGATGAAGTCCCAAGACAATTCGAAATGGAAGGCTTGCGGTGGCACATGCATAACAAACGCTCCGACTTTATAAGCAAAGTAGAAGAGAACAGGCATGGTAACCGGGTTACTGATCCAAACAAGTGCGACAGCTAAAGGCAGGTTAACGCCACATGCAACAGCAAGGCCTGCAGACATAATCATTTGACTTGGTAGAGGGACAAACGCCATGAATAACCCAACAGCAAACGCGCCAGCCGCAGAGCGACGATTAAGGCACCATAAGTTGGGGTTGTACAAAACATTGCCAAAAACTTTCAATGCTTTCTGACGCTTGATTAGATCATGGTCAGGCATAAATCGTTTGATAAACTTTCTTGGCATAGGAGGAAGCTACTCTCTTGTTTAACACTTGGTTCTTGATTTCATTTGCTGCGACAGTTGTGTCTGCCAGCTTCTGGCCTGTGATGCCACATTGGGTTTGGGCACCATTGATGCTGTTGTTACTGCTAGCACCAACAAAGTATAGCGTTTTCCGGAGTGCAAGAGGTCCAGTAACAGCATTGATACTAGCTATCTGCCTAGGGAATGCGATTGAAATACAAACGAGTCGCTTATTCCAATCAGGGCAGAATACTACCATAAATGCGTCGGTTGTTAGCCTTTTTAGTGAAAATAGCCACGGTTTTGAAAGCGTAATAGTAGTCAGATCAATTGGCGGCGAAAAATTAATCTTTCCTCAATTGATAAAATTGCGTTTGTTTACTCCTTTCAAGCTAACGCTTGGAGATGATGTCTATTTATCGGCCTCAATAAAGCCGATATGGGGCAAACTCAACGAAGCCGGCTTTGACCGAGAAAAGTACTTGTTTAGTGCTGGCGTGGTTGCCAATGCAACTTACAGAGCAGATACCAAGTACCGAATTCATTCTAGCACCAACTTACGCGCCCAATGGTTTGAAGCCAGCCTTGAAAGGTTAAGTCTGCTGGCAAATCAAGATCTCATTATCGCTTTGAGTTTTGGATATCGAGACCTTATTCCGCCTCAGCGGTGGGATATGCTTAAAAGCAGTGGCCTGATTCACTTGATGGCTATTTCGGGGCTGCATATTGGGATTGCCTTTGGTATCGGCTATCAGATTGGCAAGATATTAAGGTTACTTTCCCCTTCATTTCTTTGGTTACCTACAATATTCGGGCTCGGCTTGGCGTATCTCTATAGTTGGTTTGCTGGATTCACGCTGCCAACTTTGAGAGCTTTGGTGATGTGCGTTATCGCGAGTTATTTCTTGTGGCGTGGGCAAAATATCAGTTTGCTTCGGTATGTTACTTTAAGTGTGTGCGTGGTTCTGCTGATTTGGCCGTTTTCAGCTTTGTCGAGCAGTTTTTGGTTGTCCTTTGGTGCATTGGGCGCTGTTTTCTATATCGCCTGTAATACTCAGCGCTCAGCTTCAAGCTTTACATTTATCGACTACGCACTCCAACTTATTAAGCTTCAACTGATGCTGACATTCCTTATCGCGCCTTCCTCGATGTTGTTTTTCAAAGGAGTCAGTTTAGTCTCTGTTTTCTACAACTTGTTCCTTTTGCCTTGGGTATCGATGGTGACGATCCCGCTGTTGTTTCTGGCAATGTTTCTAAGCTTAATATCGGAGTCAGTGTCTGGCGTGGTTGGTATAACAGCGCTAGACAATGATTTGGTCAGTCAGCTGTGGAAGTTAGTCGACTTATCGCTTGAGCCTCTCGTATTTAGTCTTCCTTTCTCTGAGCGATTTTGGATCCAAGTCGATAATCAGACGATTGCATTATCAGTATTCCTTATCTTGTTTTTGAGCTTTGTTAGTCGGTATTTCAAGCGAACATTATCGATATTGGTAACTGCAGTGTTTGTGCTGTGGTGGGAGTTCAGCAAACCCCAGCAAGACAAACTAACTATTGATATCTTGGATGTTGGGCATGGGTTGTCTTTGGTCTTGGAAAAGAACAATCAGATTGTTGTTTATGATCTTGGCAATGCGTGGCCAGGAGGCTCGGTTGTTGAGTCTTTGTTGATTCCTACTTTGAATCAGCGGGGGATTTATGAATTAGAAGGCGTGATTGTGAGTCATTTCGATTCTGACCATGCTGGTGGTTATCCGGCATTACTTGAGAACTATACGCCAAAGTGGATAAGAACCAGTCAGAACATTATTCAAGAACGCCAATCTATCACTCAAGCCCCGTCTAATATTCAAACATGTACTATTGGAGGTTTGGAACTGGCAAGATGTTGTTTTTGAGGTGTTGTGGCCGCCTAAGCAAGTAAAGAGGGCGTATAACCCACATTCGTGTGTGGTCAAGATCTCAGATCATAGTGCTGATTTCTCAATGTTGCTCACTGGTGATATTGAACTGGTAAGTGAGTGGTTACTTGCTCGTGAAGGAGAACAGCTAAGGAGTGATGTTATGTTGGTTCCGCATCATGGCAGCGATTCGTCATCGATTAAGTCGTTTATTGAGGCGGTGTCTCCTCAGCTGGCGATAGCTTCTCTTGCCAAAGGCAACCAGTGGGGAATGCCGAGTGAGTTTGTTATTGAACGTTATCAGGAAGCGGGGAGTACTTGGCTAGATACTGGAGAAAGCGGACAAATAACCATCACTCTTAGCAAAGAAGGTTGGCAATATCATGCGATTAGAGAACAACAAGGCGGGCAGTGGTATAGGCAGATGCTCCGTAAGGGAGTAGAATAGATAGATTATTGTGAGAAAATTAAGCGATTCTATGTCAACACAAACAGATGAAACTACCTGGGTCACATTTAAAAGACTTTGGACTTATATTCGATTATATAAGGCCGGCCTAGGTGTTGCGGTAATTGCGCTTATTATAAATGCCGTTTCTGATACCTATATGATTTCCTTACTAAAGCCGTTACTTGATGAAGGCTTTGGTAATGCTGAATCTGACTTTTTACGTACACTTCCACTTATTATCTTTGCCATGATGTTCGTTCGTGGCGTCAGTGGCTTTGTTTCAACCTATTGCTTGAGTTGGGTCTCTGGCAATGTGGTGATGGAAATTCGTCGTAAGATTTTCAGCCATTTCATGCACATGCCTGTTTCTTTCTTCGATAAAGAACAGACAGGCGCATTGCTATCTCGAATTACTTACGATTCAGAGCAAGTGTCTGCAGCAACCAGTAAAGCGTTAGTCAGTATTGTCCGTGAAGGTGCAAGTATTATTGGCTTGTTGACGCTGATGTTCTGGAATAGTTGGCAGTTATCTTTGGTGTTATTTGCTGTAGCGCCTTTGGTTGCGTGGGCGATCAGTATCGTATCGAAGCGATTCAGAAAGATCTCTAAGAACATGCAAACTAGCATGGGTCACGTTGCTTCTTCAGCTGAACAAATGCTGAAAGGGCATAAAGTGGTTCTAACTTACGGTGGTCAAGATCTAGAAAAACACCGCTTTGATAAAGTTAGTAACCAAATGCGCCAACAAAGCATGAAGTTAATCACTGCTCAAGCGGCCGCTAACCCGATTATTCAAATGATCGCATCAGTTGCGATTGTTGTTGTTCTATTCCTTGCTAGTGTCGATTCTATTAAAGCCGAGCTTACTGCTGGTACGTTTACCGTTGTCTTCTCTGCAATGTTTGGTCTATTACGTCCGCTAAAGGCGTTAACTAACGTAACGTCTGAATTCCAACGTGGTATGGCTGCGAGTACGACTCTATTTGGCTTGATGGATCTAGATACCGAGCAAAACAAAGGAACGTTGAAACCTGAAACTGTAACGGGTGAAGTTGCAGTAAAAGATGTCACGTTTACTTATGACGGTGCAGAAAAACCAGCACTTGATAAGGTCAGCTTTAATATACCGAAAGGTAAAACGGTTGCGCTTGTTGGGCGATCGGGTTCGGGTAAGAGTACCATTGCCAACCTATTTACTCGTTTTTATGACGTAGACTCTGGTTCAATTGAGCTTGATGGCCACGACATTCGTGATTACGAATTGAGAAATCTGCGTGAGCACTTTGCGCTCGTTTCTCAAAATGTACATCTGTTTAACGATACGGTGGCTAACAACATCGCTTACGCAGCAGAAGAACAGTATTCACGTGAACAGATCGAATACGCGGCTAAGCTTGCTCATGCAAGTGAGTTTATCGATGGTATGGAAAATGGCATTGATACGGTTGTGGGCGAGAATGGCGCGAGTCTATCTGGTGGTCAAAGACAGCGTATTGCGATTGCACGAGCGCTATTGAGAGATGCACCGGTTTTGATTCTTGATGAGGCAACGTCTGCACTGGATACAGAGTCAGAGAGAGCTATTCAATCTGCACTAGAAGAACTGCAGAAAGACAAAACAGTATTAGTTATCGCACACAGACTCTCTACCATCGAGCAAGCTGATGAAATTCTAGTGGTTGATGATGGACATATTGTAGAAAGGGGCGCACATGCTGAGCTAATCGCGCATGATGGTGCTTATGCACAATTACACCGAATTCAGTTCAGCGGATAAATTAGGTCTTGTTGTGATCGAAAAGATTTGGTTTAACAATCACCCGTTGAAATATCTTCTCTGGCCGCTTTTGTGGCCACTGAGTCTGCTGTTCAAAATGATCAGTAGTCGGCGTCGTGACGCTTATCTCTCAGGGAATAAAGAGACCTACCGCCCGCCTTTACCTGTTATTGTTGTGGGCAATATTACTGCTGGTGGAAATGGTAAAACACCGGTTGTGATTTGGTTAGTTGAGATGCTTCAGGCTCACGGCTTTAAACCCGGAGTCGTATCTCGTGGCTACGGTGCAAAAGCACCAAGCTATCCGTTGGTGTTGGATGAAAATACCCCAGCTGAGCATTCGGGTGATGAACCTCGCTTGATTCGTAAGCGAACTGGTGCGCCAGTCGCAGTCGACCCTGTGCGAGCTAACGCAGTGAAAGCATTGCTGAGCAAAGGCGTTGATGTGATTATCACTGACGATGGCCTTCAGCATTACGCGCTTGAACGCGACATTGAATTTGCAGTTATCGACGGCGCAAGACGCTTTGGTAGCGAATGCCTAATTCCTTTAGGCCCGTTAAGAGAGCCTGTATCTCGTTTAGATGAAGTCGACTTTTTGGTTAACAATGGCGGTAAAGCGCATGGGCGAGAGTTCTCGATGTCTTTGCTTCCAAGCCAAGCAGTTAACCTAAAGACTGGTCAGAAAAGGTCTGTGGCAAAATTACACAAGCTGGTGGCTTTTGCCGGTATTGGCCACCCACCGCGCTTTTTTAAAACATTGGAAGATCTTGATGGTGATGTGGTTTTCACACAGGGCTTCGCCGACCATCAAGATTTTGATAAAGATGAACTTCATGCCTTAGCTAATAAAGGTATGAATCTGATTATGACAGAAAAAGACGCTGTAAAATGCGAAGAATATGCTCAAGATAACTGGTGGTATCTTCCAGTTTCTGCGCAGTTCGATGAAGATTCGCAACAGCAAATTTTAAAAAGAATAAAAGAGGTTATGGAATACTATGGATCACCGTCTACTTGAGATCGTTGCTTGCCCTGTATGTAAAGGTAAACTAACTTTTGACAAGGATAAGCAAGAGCTTGTTTGTAAAATTGATCGCCTTGCTTACCCAATTAAAGAGGGTATTCCTGTTCTTTTAGAACCTGAAGCTCGCACCGTTTCTATGGATGAGGGTAAGTAATGTCTTATACGGTTGTTATACCTGCAAGATACCAATCGAGCCGTTTACCAGGGAAGCCACTTGCTGACATTGGTGGAAAGCCGATGATTCAATGGGTATACGAACAGTCAATGAAAGCGGGTGCCGATAACGTTATTATCGCTACCGACGACGCTCGAGTTGAAAAAGCGGCTAAAGCATTTGGCGCGACCGTTTGTATGACATCACCGAATCACGAATCGGGCACTGAACGCCTAGCTGAAGTGATTGAAGTTATGAATATTCCTGATGATCATATTATCGTGAATGTTCAAGGTGATGAGCCACTTATCCCACCTTCAATCATTAATCAGGTTGCCAACAATCTTGCTAACAGTACAGCCCCGATGGCAACGTTAGGTGTGGAAATTACTCATGCTGATGAAGTGTTTAACCCTAATGCCGTTAAAGTTGTAACCGATAAAGACGGTTACGCCTTGTATTTTAGCCGAGCAACCATCCCTTGGGATCGCGATGCTTACGCGAACAACGGTACTGCAGCGGAATCTCCTTTGCTTCGTCATATTGGTATCTATGCTTACCGAGCTGGTTTTATCAATACCTACATTAATTGGGAACCAAGCACTCTTGAACGTATTGAGTGCCTAGAGCAATTACGAGTACTTTGGTACGGTGAAAAAATCCACGTAGACGTTGCGGCGGAAGCACCGGCTGCTGGTGTTGATACGCCTGAAGACCTAGAAGCGGTTCGAGCTATTATTGGCTAAGCTTCTTTGAGCGAGTTCTTCTTTGCTCTACAAAATGAAAAATCATGAGCCTTGCTTATTGCGAGGCTTTTTTCTATCTACCGAAAAGTGCGCTATCGAAAAGCGCGTGTGTGTCTTATTGACCTAAGCAAACGGATATTGGGATAGTTGCATTGGTTTATGCATCATCAACACGGAATTATCTGAGATTTACCTCGCTCGAGTTCCAATTTTTCTCTATAATATGCCGCCTATAAAGTAGTGGCGAATCGCTAGTACAGAATAAAACTTACGACAAAACGTGGAGTAAAAGATGCCTTCTCAAAGCCCAGTGATTACGGTTGATGGACCAAGTGGTGCAGGTAAAGGTACCCTGTGTATGTTGCTAGCAGATAAGCTAGGCTTTCATCTTCTAGACTCAGGCGCGATCTATCGCGTATTGGCTTTAGCGGCAATTCACCATGGTGTGGATACTGAATCAGAGGATGCTTTAGTACCGCTTGCTACACACTTAGACGTGCAGTTTATTGCTGAAGGCGACTTAGTTAAGGTTATCCTAGAAGGTGAAGATGTGTCTGGTGAACTTCGTAAAGAAGAGACAGGCATGGCGGCTTCAAAAGTTGCTGCTTTACCTCGCGTTCGCGAAGCACTGCTTCGTCGTCAACGTGCATTCAGCGCTGCGCCTGGTTTGGTTGCAGATGGTCGTGACATGGGAACGGTTGTGTTTCCTGAAGCTGAAGCGAAAATATTTTTAGATGCAAGTGCTGAAGAGCGTGCGAGTCGCCGCCTTAAACAGTTGCAACAGAAGGGGTTAGATGTTAAATTTGACGACCTTTTGAGCGAGATCCAAGAGCGAGACGACCGAGATCGTAATCGCCCAGTGGCGCCACTTCGCCCTGCAGAGGATGCTCTAGTGCTTGATTCCACCTCAATGAATATTGAGCAGGTAGTAGAAAAAGCACTACACTATATTGAATCGAAACTGGCTGGGTAATTTCGCCGAGCTAGTACGAACGTTGGTCGCAAGGATGATGACCGGCGAATTTATCAACCCCATGCGGTAGGATACCCATGGACGTTTAATTATTGAAGATTAAATAATGACTGAATCTTTTGCTCAACTCTTTGAAGAGTTTCTATCTGAAACTGAATTCCAACAAGGCAGCATCGTTAAAGGTACTGTAGTAGCTATCGAGAACGGTTTCGTTCTTGTAGACGCTGGTCTTAAGTCTGAATCTGCTATCCCTGCTGAACAATTCAAGAACGCTGCTGGCGAACTTGAAGTTGAAGTTGGTGCTGAAGTAGACGTAGCTCTAGACGCTGTTGAAGATGGTTTCGGTGAAACTCAACTTTCTCGTGAGAAAGCTAAGCGTCACGAAGCTTGGATCGTACTTGAGAAAGCTTGCGAAGAAGCTGAAACTGTTGTTGGTATCATCAACGGTAAAGTTAAAGGCGGTTTCACTGTTGAACTTAACGGTATCCGTGCTTTCCTTCCTGGTTCTCTAGTAGACGTACGTCCTATCCGTGACACTGCTCACCTAGAAAACAAAGAGCTAGAGTTCAAAGTAATCAAGCTAGACCAGAAGCGTAACAACGTTGTTGTTTCTCGTCGTGCTGTTATCGAATCTGAAAACAGTGTTGAGCGTGACGAACTTCTTGAAACTCTACAAGAAGGTACTGAAGTTAAAGGTATCGTTAAGAACCTTACTGACTACGGTGCATTCGTTGACCTTGGCGGTGTTGACGGTCTTCTACATATCACAGATATGGCTTGGAAGCGCGTTAAGCACCCATCAGAGATCGTTAACGTTGGTGACGAAATCCTAGTTAAAGTTCTTAAGTTCGATCGTGAGCGCACTCGTGTTTCACTAGGTCTTAAGCAACTAGGCGAAGATCCATGGGTAGCAATCGCTAAGCGTTACCCAGAAGGTCACAAGCTTTCTGGTCGTGTTACAAACCTAACTGACTACGGCTGCTTCGTTGAAATCGAAGAAGGCGTTGAAGGTCTAGTACACGTTTCTGAAATGGATTGGACTAACAAGAACATCCACCCTTCTAAAGTTGTTAATGTTGGCGACGAAGTTGAGGTTATGGTTCTTGATATCGACGAAGAACGTCGTCGTATCTCTCTAGGTCTGAAACAGTGTAAAGCTAACCCATGGCAGTCATTTGCAGAAATGCAAGCTAAGGGCGACAAAGTTACTGGTAAGATCAAGTCTATCACTGACTTTGGTATCTTCATCGGTCTAGAAGGCGGTATCGACGGTCTTGTACACCTATCTGACATTTCTTGGAACGCTGCCGGCGAAGAAGCTGTACGTGAATACAAGAAAGGCGACGAAATCTCTGCTGTTGTTCTAGCAGTAGATGCAGAGCGTGAGCGTATTTCTCTTGGCGTTAAGCAAATGGAAAACGACCCGTTCAACGCATACGTTGCTGACAACAAGAAAGGTGTTCTTGTAAACGGTACTGTTACTGCAGTTGACGCGAAAGGCGCTACTATCGAGCTAATCGAAGGCGTTGAAGGTTACATCCGCGCTTCTGAAGTTTCTCGCGACCGTATCGAAGATGCATCTCTAATCCTAAGCGTTGGCGACAGCGTTGAAGCGAAGTTCACTGGTGTAGACCGTAAGAACCGCGTAATCAACCTATCTATCAAAGCTAAAGATGAAGCTGATGAGCAAGAAGCAATGGCTTCACTGAACAAGTCTGAAGAAGGCGCGTTCGGTAACGCAATGGCAGACGCATTCAAAGCTGCTAAAGGCGAATAATAGCTTCTCATTAAGAGAATTATAGCTATCTAGCCAAGAAAGGAGCCGTAAGGCTCCTTTTTTTTTGCTTATTTTTCCGATAGGTCTATAATTTCTAAAAAGAAAACCAACGAGGGTAACTATGACTAAGTCTGAATTGATTGAGAGACTGTGCGCTGAGCAAACGCATCTTTCTGCAAAAGAAATTGAAGACGCTGTAAAAGACATTTTAGAGCATATGGCTTCAACACTAGAAAGTGGTGATCGAATCGAAATTCGCGGTTTTGGCAGCTTTTCTCTGCATTATCGTGAGCCTCGTGTTGGACGTAACCCAAAGACTGGTGACAAGGTTGAGTTAGAAGGTAAATACGTTCCTCACTTCAAACCAGGTAAAGAGCTGCGTGAACGAGTAAACTCAGGAATGTAGCCTACTTATCGGAATTAAGAAAAGCGGCATACTATAATGTATGCCGCTTTTTTATGACCATAATATGGTGGTCTGATTAGTAATTTTCCTGCATAATCGTACAGCTAACCAACCAATGAGTGATGAACTATGAAAATTATAAAAATAGTCGCCGTTATCGCACTTTTCCTAATTGCACTGGCTTTAGGCTCTCAAAACCAAACAACTGTGAATTTCAACTATCTGCTAGCGCAAGGTGACTTCCACCTATCAAGTTTATTAGGTGTTGTATTCGTTTCAGGCTTCGCCCTTGCTTGGTTAGTCTTTGGTAATATGCACATGCGGTCTCAGCTAAAAATTCATCGCTTGAAGAAGCAACTCAATAAGCAATCAAAGCAGGTCGCTGCTGATACTAAAGCTTAAAGGCTATATTTGATGTTAGAGTTACTGTTCTTACTTTTGCCCATCGCAGCCGCTTATGGCTGGTATATGGGTAATCGTAACGCTCAGCAAGAAAAACAAAAGCAATCACACCAGATCTCCCGTCAATACGTGACGGGTTTGAACCTATTACTGTCAGATCAATCTGACAAAGCGGTTGATCACTTTATTGAACTGCTTCAAGTAGACAATGAAACCATCGATACTCACTTGGCTTTGGGCAACTTGTTCCGCTCAAGAGGCGAAGTCGACCGCGCTATTCGTATTCACCAAAATCTCATCTCTCGTTCGGGGCTTACCCTCGATCAGAAAAATCTCGCACTGCAACAATTAGCTAAAGACTACATGGTCTCTGGCTTCCTTGATCGCGCTGAAAAAATCTTTGAACAACTTGTAGAAGAACCTGACCATAAAGAGGGCGCTTTACAGCAGTTGGTGGCTATTTATCAGCAGACCCGTGAGTGGAACAAGGCTATCCATTACGGAAATATCTTAGTTAAGCTCGGCAAGAAAAAAATGAAGATGCGTGCCACAGTCGCGCATTTCTGGTGTGAGCTTGCAATGCAAGAACAAGCCGATGGTAATCGTTCTAAAGCGCTTCAGCATTTTAAGAAGGCGCTTTCTGAAGACCCTAAATGTGTTCGCGCAAGTATCGCACTAGGGAAGTTCCACTTAGCGAACGAAGATTACCTAAAGACAATTGATTGTCTTGAATCGGTACTTGAACAAGATATCGATTTTATCAGTGAGGTGTTGCCAACCCTTGCTGAGTGTTACCACAAGCTTGGACAAGAAGCTCAATTGGTCGAGTTCCTCAAAGCGTGTATTCAGAAGAAAGCCGGTGTATCTGCCGAACTGATGCTGGCGCAATTGGTTGCTCACCATGAAGATGTAGGCTCTGCTCAAGAGTTACTGACAAAGCAGCTTGTTAAAAATCCAACCATGAAAGGTTTTTATCGATTAATCGATTACCACCTAGCGGAAGCAGAAGAAGGCCGAGCAAAAGACAGCTTAACCACACTTCAATCTATGGTTGGTGAACAGCTTAAGGTTAAGCCTCATTACCGTTGTCGTCAGTGTGGTTTCTCGACACACTCTTTGTATTGGCACTGCCCTTCATGTAAAGGGTGGGGGACGATCAAGCCTATTCGTGGGCTTGATGGTGAATAGATTTGTGGTCACTTTAAGACCAAATTATTAATTGCAGCTTTCGGGCTGCATTTTTATGACTGTTATTTATCACCTGCTTAGGTGATTAGAAATTTTTAGAAAGTTAACTGCGTTAGGAGATGAAATGAACGACCAAAAAATCATTGTAGCCTTAGATTATGATAATCAAGCGGATGCGTTAGCCTTTGTCGATCGAATTGACCCAGCATCTTGCCGCCTAAAAGTGGGCAAAGAGATGTTTACCCTGTTTGGCCCTGAATTTGTTCGTGAATTACATAAGCGTGGTTTCTCAGTATTTTTAGACCTTAAATTCCACGACATCCCGAACACATGTTCAAAAGCAGTCCGTGCTGCCGCTGAACTGGGTGTTTGGATGGTGAACGTACACGCAAGTGGCGGTGAGCGTATGATGACGGCTTCTCGCGAAATCTTAGAACCTTATGGCAAAGATCGTCCACTGTTAATCGGTGTAACGGTACTCACCAGTATGGAGCAATCTGACTTAGCGGGTATCGGTCTGGATCTTGAACCACAACAACACGTGATGCGCTTGGCTTCTCTAACGAAAAACTCTGGCTTAGACGGTGTTGTATGTTCTGCACAAGAGGCTTCTTTGCTTAAAGGTGCACTTGGTCAAGAGTTCAAGCTAGTTACTCCAGGTATTCGTCCTGTCGGCGCAGATGTTGGTGACCAGAAGCGCATCATGACGCCTTCTAAAGCGATTGAATCAGGTTCAGACTACCTTGTTATTGGTCGTCCGATTACGCAAGCGATAGACCCTGCTGCTGTACTTGCAGAGATCAACGGTACGCTTGCTTAAGTCTATATTTGGATTGAGATATAAATAAAGAAGGCCAGCAAATTGCTGGCCTTAATTTTTTAGTCTGGATTAGTCTAAACTGGACTGAATGTTCTGTGTGGAGCCTAAACCGGAGCACCACTATGGAATTTGAAGTCGCTGTCTTCTGAAGTGATAAGATCAGCTTCTACTTGAGCAAAATGCGAAATACGCTCTGAAATATCTTTCCCTGCGATCTGTTCTGCTAGCTCAAGGTAATCTTGGTAGTGGCGAGCTTCTGAACGAAGTAGAGACACGTAAAACTTCTCCATGTCTTCTTCCAAGAAAGGAGCCAATTTAGCGAAGCGCTCACAAGAGCGAGCTTCAATAAACGCACCGATGATAAGCTTATCAACCAGAGCATCAGGCTCGTAAGTCTTAACTTGTTTGATCAAGCCCTTAGCGTAACGACCCGCCTCGATTGGCTGGTAAGTCACGCCTTTCTTCTCCATCAACTCCATGACTTGGTAGAAGTGATGCAGCTCTTCTTTGATCAGTAAAACCATCTTATCGATTAGGTCAGCACCGTAATTACAGCCTTCTTTCGCTGTGATTTGCTTGGATACGTTGCTTTTACCACGCAGAGACTCTAAGTCTCCGATACGACGGTAAGCAAATTGCTCGTATGGCAAAATCCATTCATTCAGTTGCTTCGCGCTTTCTTTATCGACGGCGTACTTGCGAATAAGGAATAAAGCACTCTGTGCCGCCTTAAGTTCACACAGCATGTGATCGCGTAGAATGATGTGAAGATTTTCTGGCTTTTTGGCTTCATCTATCCATGAATCTGGCGTTTCGGCTTTAAGAAAAGAGTGGATTGGAGCGAGTAATTCTTGATACATGGTCAGGGAAAGTTTGTTGATAATGCGGGGATTTTATCACAGCTCAAGAGATCTCCCTATACAGAGAAAGGAAATTCAACAGCTACAAAAAAGGCCGCCTATTTAATGTAAATAAGGCGGCCTTTAAGTGTTGAGTTAGACTGTTACCATTTCTTCTTCTGACCGAAGAGGGCATCCATATCGTCTTCTCGTTCTTTAGATTCCATCTGCTGCAAATCTTGAGCGTTTTTGTCTTGGCGTTTCTGGTCAAGCTCGTTAAGCATCTGTTGAAGCTTTTCTTTGGCTTGATTAGAGTACGAGTCGTTCTTAGTCGCCAAAGCATCAATACCTTTGCGTAATAGCTGAATCGCTGTTCCCGGTTGTCCGCGAGAAATCGAATCGTTTGCACGTTTGATAACATTTTCAATGTTAATACGGATTTGAATTGTTTCTAGGCGAGCATTTTCAACCACATAAGCTTGAGTCTCGAAACGGCCTTTATTGTGCTCGTTGCGCACCGTATCACGCAGGCGTTTAACTAACTTAAGCATCATGATCGCTTGCTTGTCACTACTTGGTACGCGGAAAGCGGTACTCTCGCCACCTTTGTAGTTCTCTTTTAGCTGAGTGATTTGTTGTTTTACGCTTTCAATGCGTTGGGCAAGCTGCTTATTTTTTGGATCGAGTTGATACATGTTTTCTAATGCATCAAGAATTCGATTGTTTAAGCATACAAGAAGATCTTGGCTAAACGGCATGTGATGAGCGTTGCCAATCAGTTCTTCTGTACCGTCAATAATGGTTAGATAACGAGAAGCTTCCTGTTTCTTCGCTGTTTCTACCTTAACTTTATATTGAAGCATGATGTTGTAGCCTAAAACTAACACCAAAAGAACGGCTACTAAGACGATTATTAAACCAATATTCATATATTTGAGTCTGCTTATTATTTTCTATAGCTAACTGGAGAGGATACACGATTCCATTGTGTATCGGCACTCGTAAATTGCAATTTCTGATTATCTCTTGTTGAGCGAAATCGGCAATCAAAACTTACCAACTAATGTATGAGAATGAGGGTTGGGTTGCAAAGCGTTAGTGATATTTTTGTTTGTTAAGCTAGAAAAACTCAATTTTTCTGTCATTTTTGTGTTCGAAGCGTTATAACTATTAATTATATTACACGCGACTATAACGCTCTCTTTGCAAATAAGTTAGCACAGAAATGAGTAAAGGATTACGAGGTTAGATATGAAGTTACAGCAACTGAAGTACATTGTTGAGGTTGTAAACCATAACCTAAATGTTTCAGCTACAGCAGAGAGTTTGTACACATCTCAGCCTGGCATTAGTAAGCAAGTTAGATTACTTGAAGACGAACTAGGTATTCAGATTTTTGAGCGTAGCGGCAAGCATCTAACGCAGGTTACCCAAGCGGGTGAGGATATCATTCGTATCTCTCAAGAGATTTTGGCACGCGTTGAAAGCATTAAAGCGGTAGCGGGTGAACACACACATCCAGAGATGGGTACATTGAATATTTCAACGACTCATACTCAAGCTCGTTATGCACTGCCTGATGTGATTAAAGGTTTCACGGCGCGCTATCCAAAAGTATCGCTTCACATGCACCAAGGTACGCCAAGCCAAATGTCAGAAGCCGTCGCTAAAGGTACAGCGAATTTTGCGATTGCAACGGAAGCGCTACACCTTTACCAAGATGCGATTATGCTGCCTTGTTACCACTGGAACCGTTCGATCGTCGTGACCAAAGATCATCCTCTGGCACAGAAGCGTAATATCACGATCGAAGATCTTGCGGCTTACTCTCTCGTGACTTATGTATTTGGTTTCACTGGCCGCTCTGAGCTTGATACCGCGTTTAACAAAGTAGGTTTAACACCGCGTGTTGTGTTTACTGCGACCGATGCAGACGTAATCAAAACCTACGTTCGTATGGGCATTGGTGTTGGTGTAATTGCAAGTATGGCTATTGACCACGAGCAAGATACTGATTTGGTTGCGATTGATGCGAGCCATCTATTTGGTGCGAGCACAACCAGCATTGGTTTTAGAAAAGGCACCTTCTTGCGTTCTTACATGTTTGATTTCATGGAGCGTTTTGCACCGCACTTAACTCGCCCTGTGGTTGAGCAAGCTATTTCTTTGAAATCGAACGAAGAGATCGAAGAGATGTTTAAAGATATCGAACTGCCAGTTCGTTAATCTCATCGTGTAAATTTTGATTCTTATTCGGCCTGTATTTGCAGGCCGTTTTTCTTTTGGGCTTTTCGTTTTCGTTTTCTTTATCGGGCCTTTCCATTTCGACCTCTTACCCCTACAATCCACGCATCATAGGGGGAAGCATGCATTCACGATTTAAAATACTCGATTCATTTTTGCTAGAGCACCAGATTTACTGGCGTTCAGAGCCTTTTCACCTATGCCAAACTCAACAGCAGCCGTGGAAAGAGGTCAATCGTCCACTCGTTGATTGGTTAGAAAGCTTAGATAATGAAAGCATTCAAACCTTAAAAGAGCAGCCTCAGCTTTTGATTGAGGAACTGACTCGTTTCCTACCTGAATTAGAAACTGCTACCCAAAACATCCAGTTCGATAACACTGCTTTGGTTGGTTTAGACCTCCCACGTGGTACTGCTGATGGTATTCCTGGCCGAAAGCTACATCAAATTGTCGCAATGGGCGAGGCTGCATTATGCCATCACCATGGCAAAGAGTGGCTCGAGTGGTGTTCTGGTAAAGGCTTTCTTGGTCGAATCCTATCTCAGCAATCGGATCAAAAAGTCACTAGCTTTGAATGGCAGCAATCGTTATGCGAAAGCGGACAAAAGATTGCGGATGACCAGAAGTTAGCGATGGATTTTGTTCAAGGAGATGCGTTTTCAGACAAGGCCGATGACGTGTTTAATTCGTACCAACATGCCGTGGCCCTTCATGCTTGTGGTGATCTTCATGTTGAGCTAGTTAAAAAGTCAGTGTCACATGGGCTACCAGCGGTCACTATTTCTCCTTGTTGTTATCATCTTATTCGAGACGAAAACTATCAAGCGATGTCTTCTATCGCGAAAAGCTCAGCATTAACGTTAAGTAAGAGCGACTTGAGAATCCCGCTTCAAGAAACCGTTACTGGTGGTGAAAGAGTAAAAAGACATCGTCAACTAGAGATGAGCTATCGTCTAGGCTTCAGCCAGTTGCTTAAGGCTGAACTTAACATTGACGAATACATTCCTGTACCGAGCATCAAAAAATCAGAGTTAGCTGAGGGTTTTGAATCTTTCTGCCGTTGGGCATCTGAAGTGAAAGAGCTATCGCTGGGCTCAGATATTGATTTTGACTCTTATTTGATTCAAGGCGAAGCGCTTTTCTGGGAAATGGAAAAGCTGAGTTTGGTTCAACAAGTCTTTAGACGACCATTAGAGATATGGCTGGCTTTAGATCGCGCTATCTATCTGCAAGAGCAAGGTTATGAAGCTACGATTGAAGAGTTCTGTGAACGCAGTATTACGCCAAGAAATCTATTGATTCATGGGGTTAAAATCGAGCGCTAGTGGTAAACCGTACTGTTACGTGTTTTTACGAACTAAATCCATTAATGCAAAAAAGCCAGCGCGACATAATGTCGTACTGGCTTTTTGTTTAATGTGTATGAGTTAACTGAACGCTTCAACGAGAAGATTATTGCGTTCAGTTAGTCATTACATCATTAGTTAAACATTGCGATTGCTTCTGCTGGGTCTACGTATTCAAGGTCAAAGCTTTCTGCAACTTCTTTACAAGTTACTTTACCGTGAATAACGTTTAGACCTTCTAGGAAGCCTTCATCAGATAGAAGTGCTTCGCGGTAGCCTTTGTTCGCTAGCTTAACAATGTAAGGAAGTGTTGCATTGTTTAGTGCGTAAGTTGAAGTACGAGCAACAGCGCCAGGCATGTTTGCAACACAGTAGTGAACTACGTCATCAACAATGTAAGTTGGGTCTGCGTGAGTGGTTGCGTGAGAAGTCTCGAAACAACCGCCTTGGTCGATTGCAACATCAACAACTGCTGAACCTGGCTTCATCTTAGCGATGTGCTCTTTTGTAACCAATTTTGGAGCTGCTGCGCCAGGAATTAGTACTGCACCAATTACTAGGTCTGCTTCTAGAACATGCTTCTCAATGGCGTCTTCAGTAGAATAAACCACTTTTGCGCGACCTTGGAATTCTTCATCAAGTCGACGCAGTGTATCTACGTTACGGTCAAGAATTGTAACATCAGCGCGAAGGCCTACAGCCATACGTGCTGCGTTAGCACCTACAACACCGCCACCAACAACAACAACTTTTGCTGGTTCAACACCTGGAACGCCACCAAGAAGAAGACCACAACCACCGTTAGATTTCTCTAATGTTTGTGCACCTGCTTGAATAGACATACGACCAGCTACTTCAGACATTGGTGCTAATAGTGGCAAGCGACCCATATTATCTGTTACAGTCTCATAGGCTACGCAGACAGCTTTGCTCTTGATAAGCTCTTCAGTTTGTGGAAAATCTGGTGCAAGGTGTAAATAGGTAAATAATATTTGCCCTTCGCGAAGCATAGCTCGCTCGACAGCTTGAGGTTCTTTAACCTTTACAATCATCTCTGCTTTCGCGAAAACGTCAGCAGCAGTAGGAAGAATGGATGCGCCTACAGCGATGTAATCATCGTCTGAAAAACCGATACCAGTACCGGCATTGGTTTCTACAAAAACTTGGTGGCCGTGTGAGATTAGTTCTCTCACGCTAGCTGGGGTCATACCAACGCGGTATTCGTGGTTCTTGATTTCCTTAGGTACGCCAATGATCATCCTGACTCCTCATTATATTATGGTTGTTTTATCTATGTGTAGGGTAATTCTGTCGAATTAATATCTAGTATAGATAGGTTCAGATAGAATTTGATACCGAATATTAAAAAGTTGTAGTATATTTTTTTGCAAGGAAGTAATAAGGTGGAATAAAAAATGGCAGACAATTATAAGAAGCCGTCCAAGGAACTAGATCGTATTGACCGCAACATTCTTAATGAGTTGCAAAAAGACGGTCGTATCTCAAACGTTGAACTCTCAAAACGAGTAGGACTTTCTCCAACTCCATGTCTTGAGCGTGTTCGTCGTTTAGAACGTCAAGGTTACATTACTGGGTACACAGCGTTGCTGAACCCACAGTATCTTGATGCTTCACTTTTAGTGTTTGTTGAAATTACGTTGAACCGTGGTGCTCCAGATGTGTTCGAACAATTCAACACCGCTGTGCAGAAACTGGATGACATCCAAGAGTGTCATTTAGTGTCGGGTGATTTTGACTATCTTCTAAAAACACGTGTATCGGATATGGGTGCTTACCGTAAGCTACTGGGTGATACGTTACTTCGTCTACCGGGCGTAAACGACACTCGAACTTACGTTGTAATGGAAGAAGTGAAACAAACCAATCAACTTGTGATTAAAACTCGTTAGTCACAATTGGTGAAATGAAAGAAAGCGGACATTTGTTCCGCTTTCTTGCTTTCTGGAATTGGGTTTTTCTGTTTGATATGGTTAAATCAACAGTAGTTTCATTGAAACGGGCGGCTTTGGTCGCTCGAGATGTTTTATTCCGTTTAATTATTAAGTTGGTTTATGTTCAAGCAGAGCAGTAATAAAGTAGAAACAATCATTAAAACGAGTGAAGAGCCTCAGTCTCCTCGTTTGAATGGTTCTCAACGTCTAAAAGAGTGCAGCCTGATTATGGGTGTTCTCTTCTCTATTCTACTTGCCGTTGCGTTATTAACTTTTAGTCCTGCAGACCCATCATGGTCGCAAACGGCGTGGGGTGGTGACATTCAAAATGCGGGTGGCTACTTAGGAGCATGGTTGGCGGATACGCTTTTCTTTGTGTTTGGTTCTCTGGCTTACCCTTTACCTATCTTGGTAACGGTTGCTGCGTGGGTATTATTCCGTAAACGCAATGAAGACGAGCAGATCGATTTCATGCTGTGGGGTACTCGCTTACTTGGTCTTACTGTCCTGATTCTTACTAGTTGCGGTCTAGCCGATATCAACTTTGACGACATTTGGTATTTTTCGTCAGGTGGCGTCGTGGGTGACGTACTAACAAGCCTTGCGCTTCCCACGTTAAATGTTCTCGGTAGTACGCTAGTTCTTCTTTTCTTATGGGGAGCTGGCTTGACGCTATTAACCGGAATTTCTTGGTTAAGTATTGTGGAATGGCTAGGCGAATGTGCCATTAAATTTTTTACATCTGCTGTTAATAAGGCTCGTGGCCAAGATCAAGAGCTACTTGAGCCTGAATTGAAAGAATCGACAGACAGAGATTCTCTAACAGAACGTCATCAAAAGCCGACTTTCCGTGATGTCCCTGCGTTAGAAGACAATCTTATCGAAGGTAAGGCTATAGAAGGGTATAAAGAAGCAGAACAAGATCAGCTAGACCCTGCGATGAGCTTCTCTGCGACCAACGACTCTTCAGACACTGGCGTAAATGCGTTGGACAACAGTGCAACGTCGAAGCGTCATTACAATATTCATATGCCAGTAGAGGCTCCAGCTAAGCCAGAGGTTTCTACTTATGAAGCACCGCAAGTTCAACCTAAAATTCAACCAGAGCAACCTATCTCTGTCGCTCCTGTTTACCACGCGCCAGAAGAACCTTTCGAAGAAGGTATTGAGCGTTCGAAGCAGTTGAATGCGACGATAGAGCAGCTAGAAAATGCTGCTATGTATGAAGATGATCTCGCTGAGCAAGATCAGATGGATGCTCACGAATCTCAGGCTGCGTACCAACAATACATGCAGAACGACCAACCAGAAGTTGCCCCTACTGACATTGGCCTTGAAAGTGCTGAGTCAGCAGTCGATCGCACTTCAGAAGTTGTTCGCACTCCAGAAGTTGAGAGTGAATTCGATACGGAAGATGTTCAACCTGAATCGTTATACGCTTCGCCAATGGGTGAACCAGAAGAACCAAGTGAAGACGATTTCTCAGTGCAAGCATCACCGTTTGATGTGGCTGAAGAACAAAGTTATGAACAGTCTACAGAGTTCGAACCTGTATCGACAGAAGAAGATAATGCAGAGCAATCTGAGTCTTTAGTTAACCGACAAAATAATTCAAAATTTGAGCAATCAAACGAACAAACTCAAGAGCCAACGGTTGATCTTCCTTGGGAACACGTAACAGAAGAAGAGCCTCTTCACCCAGACCAAGATGTAGTAGCCTTCCAAAGCCTTGTCTCTGAGGCACAAGCAAACATGGCGGCGACACAAAACCCGTTCCTGGTACAGCAAGATGTTAACTTACCGAAACCGGCCGAACCATTGCCAACGCTTGAGTTGTTGTTCCACCCTGAAAAACGCGAAACCTTTATTGACCGCGATGCACTAGAGGCGATCGCTCGTCTTGTTGAATCGAAGCTAGCGGACTACAAGATTAAAGCTGATGTGGTTGATATTTTCCCTGGTCCTGTCATCACTCGATTCGAACTCGATCTGGCTCCGGGCGTCAAAGTAAGCCGTATTTCTGGCCTTTCTATGGACTTAGCTCGTTCGCTTTCTGCATTGGCAGTACGTGTCGTTGAGGTAATACCGGGTAAACCTTATGTCGGTTTAGAATTGCCGAACATGAGCCGTCAAACAGTATTCTTCTCCGATGTGGTGGGCAGCCCTCAGTTCCAAGAAGCGAAGTCACCAACGACCGTTGTTCTAGGGCAAGACATTGCTGGTGAAGCGGTTATTGCTGACCTATCGAAGATGCCACATGTTCTGGTTGCAGGTACAACCGGTTCTGGTAAGTCGGTCGGTGTAAACGTGATGATCTTGAGTATGCTTTACAAGGCATCACCAGAAGATGTTCGCTTCATCATGATCGACCCGAAAATGTTGGAATTATCTATCTATGAAGGTATTCCACATCTATTGTCTGAAGTCGTGACTGACATGAAAGATGCGTCTAACGCCCTTCGTTGGTGTGTAGGTGAAATGGAACGTCGTTACAAACTGATGTCGGCTCTCGGTGTTCGTAACATCAAAGGCTACAACGACAAATTGAAGATGGCCGCGGAAGCGGGTCACCCAATTCATGACCCACTGTGGAAGCCGGGCGACAGCATGGACCCTGAAGCTCCATTGTTGGAAAAACTGCCTTATATTGTGGTTGTCGTCGATGAATTCGCTGATTTAATCATGGTAGTCGGTAAGAAAGTTGAAGAACTGATTGCACGTTTGGCGCAGAAAGCGCGTGCGGCTGGTGTTCACTTGATCTTAGCCACTCAACGTCCTTCGGTGGATGTTATTACGGGTCTTATTAAAGCAAACATCCCAACACGTGTTGCCTTTACGGTATCAACCAAAACGGATTCAAGAACTATTCTTGACCAAGGTGGTGCAGAATCATTATTGGGTATGGGTGATATGTTGTACTTACCACCGGGTTCAAGCCACACAACTCGTGTACACGGTGCGTTTGCATCTGATGATGATGTACACGCGGTAGTGAACAACTGGAAAGCACGCGGTAAGCCAAACTATATTGAAGAGATTACGAACGGCGACCAAACCCCAGAAACACTGTTACCGGGTGAGAAGATGGAAGGCGATGAAGAAGTCGATCCTCTGTTTGATCAAGTGGTAGAACACGTTGTCCATTCACGTCGTGGTTCAGTTTCTGGCGTGCAACGTCGATTCAAAATTGGCTACAACCGCGCGGCACGAATTGTTGAGCAGCTTGAAGCTCAAGGCATTGTGAGTGCTCCGGGCCATAACGGTAACCGTGAAGTCTTAGCGCCAGCGCCACCAAAAGATTAGTTCCGATCGGAACTCATAACTATTCAGTCGGTCAAATCGAAAATATGACCGACGTATGTTCTAACAGGATTATTGATGAAAAAAGTATTCGCACTTTTATTTATGAGCTTTTCAGTATTGGCTTCTCCGAAAGAAGAACTGAGTAGCCGCTTGTCATTGAATGCAGGTTTTAGCGCCGACTTTAAACAAGTCGTGACTAGCCCTGATGGTGATGTTGTTATGGAAGGCGAGGGCACGGTTGAGATTGCACGCCCAAGCTTATTCCGTTGGGAAACGACTTTCCCTGATGAAAACGTGTTGGTATCTGATGGTCAAAGCTTGTGGTACTACAGCCCGTTCATTGAGCAGGTTAGTATTTACTGGCAAGAGCAAGCAACATCACAAACACCTTTTGTCTTGCTGACTCGTAACCAAGAAAGCGATTGGGACAACTACAATGTCGCACAAACGGGTAACCAATTTACGCTAACGCCGACAGCCGTGGATTCTAATCAGGGCGACTTCCAGATTAAGATCACTGAAAAGGGTATTGTTCAGGGCTTTAACGTGATTGAACAAGACGGTCAGAAAGGTGAGTTTACTTTTAGCAATGTTGACTTAGGGAAACCTGCAGCAGACCGCTTTACTTTTGTGGCACCGGAAGGTGTCGAGGTCGACGACCAAAGAAACTGATCTAATGAAGCAGATCATTTGGTAGTACGTCGATAGGCACAGATGCCATCAACGAATCAAGAGATTGCAATTGAGTAATTACAGCTTAGATTTTGCAGGGGACGAAGATTTTCGTCCCCTTGCTGCTCGTATGAGACCTGAAACTGTCGAACAGTACATCGGTCAGCAGCATATGTTAGGCCCAGGTAAACCCCTTCGCAGAGCGTTGGAAGCGGGCCATATTCACTCGATGATTTTATGGGGGCCTCCTGGCACCGGTAAAACGACGTTAGCCGAAGTTGCAGCAAACTATGCGAATGCTGAAGTGGAACGCGTATCGGCGGTAACCTCGGGCGTAAAAGACATTCGTATTGCAATTGAAAAAGCGCGCGAGAACAAGCAAGCAGGGCGCAGAACCATCCTGTTTGTGGACGAAGTCCATCGCTTTAACAAAAGTCAGCAAGATGCTTTTCTGCCTCATATCGAAGATGGCACCGTGACCTTTATTGGTGCGACGACAGAAAACCCATCTTTTGAACTGAACAACGCTTTGTTGTCACGTGCGCGTGTCTACAAACTGACGTCCCTGAACACAGATGATATTTCTCTTGTCATTCGCCAAGCGATTGAAGATAAGCAACGTGGGTTAGGTGATGTGCCTGTTGATTTTGCTGATAATGTTTTAGATCGCCTTGCAGAACTGGTTAACGGCGACGCGCGTATGTCGCTTAACTACCTTGAACTGCTGTATGACATGGCAGAAGACAACGATAAAGGCGAGAAAGCGATAACCTTGCAGTTGTTGGCTGAAGTGGCTGGTGAGAAAGTCGCTCGTTTCGATAACAAGGGTGATATTTGGTACGACCTAATCTCCGCGGTTCATAAGTCAATTCGTGGCTCAAACCCTGATGCGGCCTTGTACTGGTCAGCACGAATGATTGCTGCGGGTTGTGATCCTTTGTATATCGTTAGACGCTTGCTGGCGATTGCTTCTGAAGATATCGGTAACGCTGATCCTCGCGCCATGCAGGTAGCGATGTCGGCTTGGGATTGCTTCACGCGCATTGGCCCTGCTGAAGGGGAGCGTGCGATTGCGCAGGCGGTTGTTTATCTCGCATGTGCACCAAAGAGTAACGCCGTTTACACCGCGTGGAAGCAAGCGTTAACAGATGCTCACAATCTTCCTGAATATGAAGTGCCGCATCATTTGCGAAATGCACCGACAACTTTGATGAAGGACATGGGCTACGGGCAAGAATACCGTTATGCTCATGACGAACCAGGAGCCTACGCCGCTGGTGAAAAGTATCTGCCTCCTGAAATGGGAGAGAAGCAATACTATTTCCCAACAAAACGAGGCTTAGAGACCAAAATTGGCGAGAAGCTAGATTATCTGGCGGATTTGGACGCAAAAAGCCCACAAAAACGCTATGAAAAGTAGTCTTTTTTGGATATCGTTACCTAGTCATAAAATTTCAATTAAATCGTTATAAATTGGTCGAAATAACACCAGTTTTAGGGGTTTAGCAGTGATTCAGTAGCAAGCTACTGAATATTCAAATAACTAAAGCATAGGATTAGCAATGCTGGATTCTAAATTACTTCGAGCTGAGCTGGATGAAACAGCGGCAAAATTAGCACGTCGAGGCTTCACCCTTGATGTAGAGACAATTCGTGAACTTGAAGAAAAACGTAAGTCCCTTCAGATGAAAACTGAAGAGCTACAAGCGTTACGTAACTCTCGATCGAAGTCCATTGGTCAAGCGAAAGCAAAAGGCGACCATGAAGAAGCTGAGCGTATCCTTGCAGAAGTAGGCAACTTAGGCGCAGAACTAGACCAAGCTAAAGTAGCATTGGCTGATCTTCAATCTGAGCTAGAAACGATCACAATGTCTATTCCTAACCTACCTGATGCAGAAGTGCCAGATGGTAAAGATGAAGACGATAACGTAGAAGTTTCTCGTTGGGGTCAACCTAAGACTTACGACTTTGAAGTGAAAGATCACGTCGATCTTGGCGAAATGTCTGGCGGTCTTGATTTTGCTAGCGCAGTTAAAATCTCGGGTTCTCGTTTCATCGTGATGAAAGGCAAATTTGCACGTCTACACCGTGCTATTGCTCAGTTCATGCTGGACCTTCACACTGATGAGCACGGCTACACAGAAATGTACGTACCGTATCTAGTGAACCACGATAGCCTTTACGGTACTGGTCAACTTCCTAAGTTCGGCGAAGACTTGTTCCACACAAGCCCGCTAACTGAGCAAGTAAGTGACGTACCTCTTAAGACTTTATCGCTTATCCCTACTGCGGAAGTACCGGTAACGAACATGGTTCGTGACACGATCACTGATGAAGCTGAACTGCCACTTAAGATGACAGCTCACACGCCGTGTTTCCGTTCTGAAGCGGGTTCTTACGGTCGTGACACTCGTGGTCTTATCCGTATGCACCAATTCGATAAAGTTGAATTAGTACAAATCACTAAGCCAGAAGACTCAATGGCAGCGCTTGAAGAGCTAACTGGCCACGCTGAGAAAGTACTTCAACTTCTAGAGCTTCCTTACCGTAAAGTGATTCTATGTACAGGTGACATGGGCTTCGGTTCTGCGAAAACTTACGACTTAGAAGTATGGGTTCCAGCACAAGAGACTTACCGTGAGATTTCTTCTTGTTCAAACATGTGGGATTTCCAAGCGCGTCGTATGCAAGCTCGTTTCCGTCGTAAAGGCGAGAAAAAACCTGAACTTGTACACACACTAAACGGTTCTGGTCTTGCTGTTGGTCGTACTATGGTTGCTATCCTTGAGAACAACCAAGAAGCAGATGGCCGTATTGCTATCCCAGAAGTACTTCAACCATACATGGGCGGCGTAACGCACATCGGTTAATTAGATTGATTAAGCATTAGGTTACTTATAAAACCCAGCCAACAGGCTGGGTTTTTTATTGCCTATAGAATAGTGCAGTGGCGAGAAATAAATAATTTTTGTTACCTATGTGTAATAGTGTTTTATTGATTTTGATAATTATTACAATCCTTAAATGTGGCTATAATATGCTCTTACCGCGGTAGGTATAGATTTTCTCGTTCAAATACTGAGGAGGGCTTATGGCCGTAGGATGGGCAGGTGACGATAGTGTCAGCCAGCAAATACAAAATACCATTGATGATGAGATCTCTCGTGTAAGAGGAAACCTTCGAGGTGGTGAGGGTTTGCGTTATTGTGATGAGTGTGGTGATGAGATTCCGGAACAAAGACGACGCGCGATCAAAGGCGTTCGTTTGTGTATAGAATGTCAGTCAATATTAGAGCATGACGCACATCGACATTCATTGTTTAACCGTCGAGCAAGTAAAGATAGCCAATTACGTTAAACTGACGGTTACCTTCAAGCAGTTAAGGCCTTACTTTTATGTAAGGCCTTTTAGTTTAATTAAATGATTTATTAATGAAGATATATAGAAATAATCGTCGCTCTTGTTTAGAGCAATAAACGCCTTATTTAAAGCAATGAGTATTTTGTAATGCAGTGTCGATAGCAGCGACCAATTGCTCAATATGTTGTGGTTTGATAATAAACGGAGGCATCATATAAATTAGCTTACCAAACGGACGGATCCAAACGTCTTGCTCTACAAAGTGAGCTTGGATGGTTTCCATATCGACAGGTGTGTGGGTTTCAACGACGCCAATCGCGCCCAACCAGCGAACGTCTTTGACAAGATCATGCTCTCGCAACGGTGGTAGCAACTCAGAGAAAAGCTGTTCGATCTGTTGAGTTTGATTTTTCCAATGACCTTGCTCGATGATGGATAAACTTGCCGCACCGACTGCGCAAGCTAATGGGTTACCCATGAATGTTGGCCCGTGCATAAAGCAGCCCGCTTCACCGCCACATACCGTGTCAGCAACTTCTTTACTCGCCAGCGTCGCTGACAATGTCATATAACCACCAGTTAAAGCCTTGCCTACGCATAAGATGTCCGGTTGAACATCGGCATGCTCACAAGCGAATAGTTTCCCTGTACGGCCAAACCCGGTCGCAATCTCATCCAAGATCAGCAATACGTTGAATTCATCACACAGTAAGCGAACTTGTTTTAGGAACTCAGGGTGGTAGATGCGCATGCCACCAGCCCCTTGAACGATTGGCTCTAAGATCACCGCTGCGACTTCTTGATGGTGTGCTGCCAGCTTTTCTTTAAAACTATCGATGTCACTTGAGTTCCACTCATCCCAAAAGCCTGTTTTTGGTGAATCAGCGAAAATATGTTCCGGTAAAAAGCCTTTGTAGAGGCTGTGCATCGAGTTGTCAGGGTCGGTCACTGACATCGCCGCAAAGGTATCACCGTGGTAGCCATCTCTTAGTGTGAGGAACTTTGAACGAGGTTGTCCTTTAGCGTGCCAATATTGCAGTGCCATTTTTAGGCTAACTTCTACGGCTACTGAACCTGAATCGGCCAAAAATACATGCTCAAGATTACTTGGCGCGAGATTCAAAAGCTTCTTACATAGATCGATAGCGGGCTGGTGGGTGATACCACCAAACATAACGTGTGAAACCTTATCGATTTGACTGTGAGCCGCAGCATTTAGCTCAGGGTGATTGTAGCCGTGGATGGTTGACCACCAAGATGACATACCATCAATAATTCGTTTTCCGCCTTCTAATTCTAGGTAAACACCGTCTGCGTTGGTGACTGGATAGCAGGTCAGAGGTGTTAACGTTGATGTGTAGGGATGCCAGATATGCTGGCGATCAAAGGCGAGATCCATAGTAACTTCCATTCTTGGTGTGATTAAAAAATAACCAGATGTAAACTTTTGATATTATCAATGTGTTGACAGTCTAAAGCTTGTCGGTAGACTAGCCAAGCATAAATGCAATCTCTATTGATAGAGATGAAACATCAAATAATAAAAAAGGATCGACACGTGGAAGTTCGTCATGACTGGACAGTCGCTGAAGTAACAGCACTGCTTGAAAAACCGTTTATGGATTTAATGTTTGAAGCTCAAGTCGTTCATAGACGGTACCAAGAGCACAACCACGTGCAAGTGAGTACGCTTCTATCGATAAAGACGGGTGCTTGTCCTGAAGATTGTAAGTACTGCCCTCAAAGTGCTCACTACCGAACGGATGTCGACAAAGAACGCTTAATGGAAGTCGAGCGTGTTTTGGATGCTGCGCTAAAAGCTAAGAATGCGGGCTCAACTCGCTTTTGTATGGGCGCTGCATGGAAAAACCCGAAAGAGCGCGATATGCCTCACTTGACTGATATGATCAAAGGTGTGAAAGGTATGGGTCTAGAAACCTGTATGACACTAGGCATGTTAACCCCTGATCAAGCTGGCGAGTTAGCGGATGCAGGTTTGGATTACTACAACCATAACCTTGATACGTCTCCCGAGTTTTACGGCAGCATCATCACCACTCGTACTTACCAAGATCGTTTAGATACGCTATCTCACGTACGTGATGCCGGTATGAAGATCTGTTCTGGTGGCATTATTGGTATGGGCGAAAGTACCAATGACCGTGCAGGCCTGCTGGTAGAGCTAGCGAACCTTCCGGTACACCCTGAGAGTGTGCCAATCAACATGCTCGTGAAAGTGAAAGGCACACCGATGGAAAACGTCGATGATGTTGAATCTTTTGACTTCATTAAGTTGATTGCGATTGCTCGTATCATGATGCCAATGTCAGCGGTTCGTCTATCTGCAGGTCGCGAGAATATGAATGAACAGATGCAGGCGATGTGCTTCATGGCTGGCGCGAACTCTATCTTCTACGGTTGTAAGCTACTGACTACGCCAAACCCAGATGAAGACACGGACATGCAGCTGTTTAAGAAGTTAGGCATCAACAGCCAACAAGTGGCTCAGAAGCCTGATGAAATTCAAGAAAACGAACTGTTAGATCAAGTAGTGGAGCGCGTTGCTGCTCGTCCAACGAAAGATGACATGTTCTACGATGCCACTGTTTAAATCCCGTATCAAAGATGCCCTTGTTCAACGCCGTGAGCAGGGGCTAACTCGTCAACTTAAAGTGCTCGAAAACAGTAATGGTCCTTTGCTTAATTGCGAAGGTTCTCGCTTTATTAATTTTTCGAGTAATGATTACCTAGGCTTGGCGAACGACCCTGAATTGGTGGAGGCGTGGCAAGCTGGGCTTTCCCTTTATGGTGCTGGCAGTGCGGCATCGCCATTGGTCACGGGTTTTAGTCCTGCTCATAGAAATTTAGAAGCTCAGCTGTGTGAATGGTTGGGCTTTGAACGTGCGATTCTCTTTAGTTCTGGTTTCAGTGCGAACCAAGCCTTGTTGTTTTCTCTGCTCGAAAAAGACGACTCTCTGCTGCAAGACAAGCTTAATCACGCCTCTTTGATGGAAGCGGGGATGCTTTCTCATGCAACCATGAAACGCTTTAAACACAACGACACGCAGCATCTAGAGTCTCTATTAAGCCGATCTCTACAATCCTTGGTCGTCACTGAGGGCGTATTCAGCATGGACGGCGATCAAGCGCCTCTCAGCCAGATATCTAACCTGACTCATCAATACGACAGTTGGTTGGCGGTTGATGATGCCCACGGTATCGGCGTATTAGGTGATAAAGGAGCTGGGAGTTGCAGTGCAGCACAAATCTCCCCCGATATTTTGGTGGTGACCTTTGGCAAAGCATTTGGCGTTTCTGGTGCTGCGATTCTTTGTTCGTCAGAAGTGGGTGATTACTTAACTCAGTTTGCTCGTCATCATGTGTACTCGACGGCGATGCCACCTTCACAAGCGGTGGCTTTATCTCATGCCTGTAAGATGACTCAAACTCAAGAGTGGCGCCGAGAAAAGCTGACTGAGTTAGGGTCTCTCTATGCAGAGCAGGTGAGCGGCTTGAAAGGCTTTGTGGATACTCAGACTCCGATTAAGCCATTTGTGATAGGTGAAGCACAAGCGGCATTATCAATAGCTGAAGAGTTAAAGCAAAACCAAGTTTGGGTGACCGCAATAAGGCCGCCAGCCATACCTGCTGGAACTGCTCGATTACGAATCACGTTAACAGCTAACCATAGCCCAAAACAGATTCTCCAGTTAACCAGGTCGTTGCATCAAGCCATTGAACGAAACATCGACTTAAGCACTGAACCGGGTATCCATCCAAGCTTTGAATCAAATAAAGAGGCTCAGTAAATGTCACAAGAAGCAGTAGTGCATAATTACGTTGGCCAAGATAAGAGTGCGATTGCCGAAGCCTTTGGTAAAGCGGCAACAACCTATGACAAACACGCTGAATTTCAACGCGATGTTGGCCACCGATTACTGGATAAATTACCCAGCGATCTGTCAGGCTTTAAGGTGCTGGATCTAGGTTGTGGTACTGGCTATTTCTCCGAGCAACTTGTAAAACGAGGCGCCGAAGTGGTTTGCGCTGATCTTTCTGTTGGAATGCTAGCAACAGCAGAGAAGCGGTGTGGTGCATCTGTATCTTTATATCAACAAGCCGATGCCGAACAATTGCCGTTTGAAGATGGGTGCTTTGACATCGTTTTCTCTAGCCTTGCGTTGCAATGGTGTGACGATTTGTCGTCGCCTTTGAGAGAGATGAAGCGTGTTACAGCGGCTGGTGGGCGTGTTATTTTCTCAACTTTGCTTGATGGGTCACTGTTTGAACTGAAAAAGTCGTGGTCCAAAATTGACGCACATCAACACGTTAACCATTTTATTACAATCAATAAGGTAAAAATTGCGTTAGCGCAATCTAGCTGTACCGTTCATCAACTAGACTTGCCCACCATCACCGTTTGGTACGACACTGCGTTTGAACTGATGCGCGACCTTAAAGGTATCGGCGCTAATCACGTAAGTGGTCGCTCACAAGGTTTAACAAGTCGTCGCATGTTGCAGCTTGTTGATCGGGAATATCGAGAGTTTAAGAACCATCAAGGTTTCTTACCAGCAACATATCAAGTTTGTTTAGGGGTTATTCAATTATGATTGATGCATTATTCATTGCAGGTACGGATACCGAAGTGGGAAAAACTGTGGTTTCAAAAGCGATTCTTCAAGCTTTGGCCGCACAAGATTTATCAACAATTGGTTACAAGCCAGTTGCTGCAGGGAGTGAAAAATCTCCTGAAGGACTACGTAATAGTGATGCACTGCATCTTCAAGAAGCGGCGACGCAAGATATTGCTTACGAAGACGTCAATCCATACGCGTTGTTGCTACCATCATCGCCTCACATCGCTGCTAAGCATGACGGCGTGGTGATTGATGAAGCCGTATTATCTGCAAAGCTGGAAGAGCATAAGCAAAACTCTGACATCGTGTTAGTTGAAGGTGCTGGTGGTTGGCGTGTACCGGTTTCAGATGATGAATACTTGTCTAGCTGGGTTAAAAAAGAGCAGCTTCCAGTGGTACTGACTGTGGGTATTAAGCTTGGTTGTTTGAGCCACGCACTGCTAACTGCTGAAGCGATTCGTGCTGACGGACTAAACTTAGTTGGTTGGGTAGCAAACCGTATCAATCCAGGTACTGAGCACTACGCAGATATTATTGCGATGCTTGAAGATAAGTTAGGTGCACCTAAGTTAGGTGAAATCCCTTACGTCCCAAAAGCGAAGTCTAAAAACATTGGTAAGTACATTGATGTGCAGCCTTTGCTTGCGCTTTAATTACCACGTTATGTACTAAATAAGAAAAGGGCTGCGATTGCAGCCCTTTTGCTATTTTAAGCCTTTAGACCTTGAGTTGATAAACAACCGGTCTTTTAATAAACAAGCTTAGAACTAATGTTCTTTAGTCAGTCCCATTAAAGCTTGCTGAGTTTCTGTGATTTTTGTCTGTGCCGTTTGCGGTGTTAGGATTCCAACCTGCTTTTTCGCTTCTTCTTCAGTAATCCCTAGGTGACAGCACAGTAAATCGATAGCCATTTGAGTGTTAGTACCTTCAACCATGATCCTTTCCTTTTTGTACATGGACTAGCCAATAAATCATCTGAAGTCACTGTAAACGGATTGTTATATCGACACCATACGACTTAGGTCTAATAGAGTGGATTTAATTCGGATATGGTCTCGTAATCAAATGTTGCAATTTAATGCTTAACCTTGTTTTCTTAATCTAAGACTATATGTATAAGTAAGTATAAGTCTTCAAGGTTGGAATCTATTGCTGTCTGCCTTGTCTATAACAATAAGTTTTATAAAAACAGCTTTCATGCGGAGATAAGTAATGAAGCGAGTAATGTTGTTCCTTGCAACTAACCTAGCGGTTGTATTGGTACTAAGTGTTGTTCTTAATGTTGTATACGCAGTTACAGGTATGCAACCCGGTAGCCTCTCAGGTTTATTGGTGATGGCTGCGGTATTTGGTTTTGGCGGCTCATTCATTTCATTAATGATGTCGAAGAAAATGGCGCTACGCTCGGTAGGCGGCATGGTCATTGAAAGCCCACGTAACGAAACAGAACATTGGTTGATGGAGACGGTAAGCCGTCAATCTCAACAAGTTGGTATTGGTATGCCAACAGTGGCGATCTACGACTCGCCAGACATCAACGCATTCGCGACAGGTGCTAAGCGTGACGATTCATTGGTAGCAGTATCAACAGGCCTGCTGCACAACATGACGCGTGATGAAGCTGAAGCAGTATTAGCGCATGAAGTGAGCCACATCGCGAACGGTGATATGGTGACCATGACGTTAATGCAAGGTGTAGTGAACACGTTCGTTATCTTCCTATCTCGTTTCATCGCCAACATTGTTGCGTCGAATGACAACGAAGAAGAGGGTGGCAGCAACATGATGGTGTACTTCGGTGTGTCTATGGTGTTGGAATTGGTATTTGGTTTCTTAGCAAGCTTCATTACGATGTGGTACAGCCGTCATCGTGAATTCCATGCCGATGCAGGTGCAGCGAACCTAGTAGGTAAAGAGAAGATGATTGCAGCGCTAGAGCGCCTAAAGGTGAGCCATGAGCCACAACTAGAAGGTTCTATGATGGCATTTGGTATCAACGGTAAGAAGTCTCTAACAGAGCTTCTAATGAGCCACCCGCCGCTAGACAAGCGTATTGCTTCTCTACGTAACATGTAATCGCTACGTATTCTTCAGTCGCTAATCGACAAGATACATTTGAAAGGCTTCCTTCGGGAGGTCTTTTTTGATCTTGGCATCTAAGACAGTAAGTATTCGAGGAATAGGTGTCTGGCGATAGAGGGTTACTGGTGATGAAGCATTACGATATTGATTGGTTGATATCGCACGGATTGAGATGAGTAGGGTAATGATACTGGGTTGCTTTGTATTATTTTGCTGACGTCTCTTGTGCTCAATACACTTTGTTCCGCTCAACAAAAAGGCTTCCACATGGGAAGCCTTAGTCTATTCTGTGATTCGAAATTCGAACCTTACAGTTTGTCAGTTAGCTCGATTGCTTGGCCGATGTAGTTCGCTGGAGTCATCTCTTTCAGGCGAACTTTCTCGTCTTCAGGGATCTCAAGACCATCGATGAATGCACGCATGCCTTCGCCATCTACACGTTTACCACGAGTTAGCTCTTTTAGCTTCTCGTATGGTTTTTCGATGCCGTAACGACGCATTACTGTTTGTACTGGTTCAGCCAATACTTCCCAGTTCTTGTCTAGTTCAGCAAGTAGCGCAGCGCGGTTAACTTCAAGCTTGCTAATACCTTTCAGAGTCGAAGTGTATGCAATGATTGCGTAGCCAACACCCACACCTAGGTTACGAAGAACCGTAGAGTCAGTAAGGTCACGCTGCCAGCGAGAAACTGGAAGTTTTTGTGCAAGGTGGCTGAATACTGCGTTCGCTAGACCAAGGTTGCCTTCAGAGTTTTCGAAGTCAATTGGGTTAACTTTATGCGGCATTGTCGAAGAACCGATTTCGCCAGCAATAGTCTTCTGCTTGAAGTGACCAAGAGCGATGTAGCCCCAAACGTCACGGTCGAAGTCTAGAAGGATAGTGTTGAAACGAGCAATTGCATCGAATAGCTCAGCGATGTAATCGTGAGGTTCGATTTGAGTTGTGTACGGGTTCCAAGTTACGCCAAGAGATTCAGTGATGAACTCTTCGCTAAACTGGTGCCATTCAACTTCTGGGTATGCAGAAAGGTGTGCGTTGTAGTTACCTACAGCACCGTTGATTTTCGCTAGGATCTCAACGTTTTCGATTTGCTTGTATTGACGTTCCATACGGTACGCAACGTTAGCCATCTCTTTACCCATAGTAGAAGGAGAAGCTGGCTGACCGTGTGTACGAGACAGTAATGGAATATCACGGTACTCGTTCGCAAGTGCTTTGATAGCATCAATTACGTTACGGATTTCTGGAAGAATCACTGTGTCACGAGCTTCTTTGAGCATAAGCGCGTGAGAGGTGTTGTTGATGTCTTCAGAAGTACATGCAAAGTGAATAAATTCGTTTACAGCGTGAAGTTCAGGAACGCCAGCAACTTTCTCTTTCAAGAAGTACTCAACCGCTTTAACGTCGTGGTTAGTCGTGCGCTCGATCTCTTTGATACGTAGAGCATCTTCTTCGCTGAAGTTAGCGGCTAGTTCATCAAGAAACTGGTTAGCTTCTGCACTGAACGCTGGTACTTCTTTGATTGCATCAGTTGCTGCAAGCTTTTGTAACCAACGAATTTCAACGATAGAGCGGTACTTTAGTAGTCCAAACTCACTAAAGATGCTGCGTAATGCAATAGTCTTACTTCCGTAACGGCCGTCTACTGGTGAAACAGCAGTCAATGCTGACAGTTCCATGGTGTTCTCCTGAATTGAGTTTTCTAAATTTTGAGAGGTTTATACCAGTAACAATCTCAATTGTCACGCACATTGCGCAATCGTTTGCGTGAGAGTTGTGTTGATACAAAAAACAAGCTCGCGACGAGGCGCGAGCTAATAAACTACATTCGAGCTAGTAGGATTTGAGCCTGCTCGATCATCTTCTTACGACCGAAGATAAGGTGGCGACGTTTACCGCCAACTTGACGCCATAACACAGCGCTTCGAATCCCTGATAGAAGCAGTGCGCGAACCTTATGTTGGCTCGATGTCTGCTGAAGTACAGACGGAGTACCAGAAACCTGAATGCGAGGGCCGATAGGGCTGACGACATCAAGGTAGATACTTGCAAGGTTGCTGATCATTTGCTCGTCAAACAGATCAAAGTGTTCAGTTTGGCGCTCTGCAGTTTGAATGCGGTCACCAAGCTGAGACATAGAGTCGTTGCGAGAAGACAGCTTACGCTCAAGCGCCATCAAGCTGATGATGTAACGCGTGATATCGCTACCTGCTGGAGTACTATCGATACCTTTTACTAAGCACTCAAGGCCAAGCTTTAGGTTCGCTTCACGTCCAAATACGCCCACGGTATTCGATGGGTTGGTATTTAAAATGGCACTGAGTGAAGCTTCAAAGGCATCTTTATCACAATGGCCGTCTTTCGCTACTTGTTGAACCAAAGCCACAGCTTGGCAAATTCCGGCGAAAGCAATAGTACGGTCATAAAGTGTATTAGCCACGTAGTAACTCCTAGTTGTCTTCTATCGTTTGTCGTTTGATTGATTAGATGCGCTTTTCGATGATACCACCACCAAGACATACTTCGCCTTGGTAGAACACTGCAGATTGACCTGGGGTCACTGCGATTTGTGGCTCATCAAAAATAACCTTAATGTTCTCATCATCAATTGGGATGATTGTACAAGGAATATCTGTTTGACGGTAACGTGTTTTTACCGTGCATGTCATAACTTCAGTAATTGGTGTGCGATTTACCCAATGAAGTTGAGATGCGATCAAGCCTTCTGATTTCAGAAGAGGGTGGTCTTTACCTTGTACTGCGATAAGTACATTACGCTTAAGGTCTTTTTCACCAACAAACCATGGTTCTTCGTTACCGCCACCACCTTTAGTGCCGCCAATATGAAGGCCTTTACGCTGACCTAGCGTGTGGTACATCAAACCTTGGTGTTGACCAATCACTTGGCCTTCAGGTGTTTCGATGTTACCCGGTTGTGCTGGTAGGTATTTGCCTAGGAACTCAGTGAACTTGCGCTCACCGATAAAGCAGATGCCTGTTGAATCTTTCTTCTTAGCTGTGATCAAGTCTTGCTCTTCAGCAATACGTCGCACTTCTGGCTTCTCTAATTCACCGACAGGGAATAGGCTGCGTGCCACTTGATCTGAGCTTAGCGTGTATAGGAAATAACTTTGGTCTTTGTTGCTGTCTAGACCGCGTAGCATTTCTGGTTTTACGCCAGCATCAAGCTCTTCTTGAGTTGGGAAAGTACGACGAACGTAGTGACCCATCGCAATGTAGTCTGCGTCTAGCACTTCATCCGCAAACTCTAAGAATGCTTTAAATTTGATTTCTTTGTTACAAAGAATATCTGGGTTAGGTGTACGACCTGCTTTGTACTCTTCAAGGAAGTATTCGAATACGTTGTCCCAGTATTCTGCAGCAAAGTTGATAGTGTGAAGGTGGATACCTAGTTTGTCACATACCGCTTGAGCATCAGCAAGATCTTCAGCTGCCGTGCAGTATTCTTCGTTATCGTCTTCTTCCCAGTTTTTCATGAAAAGGCCTTCTACCTGATAGCCTTGTTGCTGAAGAAGATACGCCGATACTGACGAATCTACACCGCCGGACATACCGACAATTACTTTCTTTTCGCTGTTTCCAGAGCTGATATCTGACATGTCTAAACACCGTTACTATTACTTGGTCGCAGATTCTAACAGAAAGAGAAACGCCGTGACAGATCCGAGACCGGAATCACAGTTTCATTTGCACAAATAGTGCGCTGACTTTGTTAGAGAATCGCATGAGAGCGAGGTGAGTCGCTAGGATGTCAGAAGTATATGTGGCATAGTCGCTCGAAATCCAAGACCTGAGATAAAAAATGTCTGAACAAAATGAATTTATGCAAGAAGAAGAGCTGATTGAGATCATCGAGAACCAGCTTGAAGATGGCGAACCAGTGAAAGTGAAAGAGACGTTGATGCGTTTAATGATGACAGGCACTCCACGTGAAGAAGCAATTGCGGCTATGGCATGTGCACTGGCAATTGAAGTATTTGACGTTATGAAAAACGGCGCGGAGTTTAATCAAAAACGTTACGCGGAGCATTTGGGCATGCTGCCTGATTTAAGCTTTATGGAAGGCGAATAAAAAAAACCTTCAGCAAACGTTTGCTATAGTTTGAAAGATTGCCGCGTTAAATATAGCGCGGTAGAATCCGCCACCTATTTCCCCTTGACTTAGACTAGCCTTATGAAATTCCCTGGACAACGTAAATCAAAGCACTACTTTCCGGTTCACGCTCGTGATCCTCTAGTGAGCCAAGCTCAAAGCAGTAAAAGAATGTCACGCACTCATATTATCGGTATTGACCAAACATTGGTGGATATTGAAGCAAAGGTGAGTTCTGAACTTATTGAGAAGTATGGTTTGAGCAAGGGACATTCACTGGTTATTGGCGACGCAGCCGCTGAATCTTTGTATCAAGAATTAAAAGAGCAGTGCCTGATTACCAATGAATACGCTGGTGGCACAATTGGTAACACATTACACAACTATTCAGTGCTAGCGGATGACCGTTCTACACTGTTAGGTGTAATGAGCCAAGATATTAAGATTGGTAGTTACGGTTATCGCTATTTATGTAATACATCAAGCAGAATGGATCTGAACCATTTACAAGGGGTAGATGGCGCAATTGGTCGCTGCTTTGCATTAATTACAGAAGACGGTGAACGTACTTTCGCAATTAGCGAAGGACAAATGAACCAATTAAAACCAGAAAGCATTCCTGAAAAAATCTTCAAAAGTGCTTCTGCTTTAGTTTTAACGGCTTATTTAGTTCGCTGTAAGCCAGGCGACCCGATGCCTGAAGCAACAATGAAAGCGATCGAATACGCGAAGAAATACGATGTGCCAGTCGTTCTTACACTAGGTACTAAGTTCGTTATTCAAGATGATCCAGAATTCTGGAAAGATTTCCTTGAGCAACACGTAACGGTTGTTGCAATGAATGAAGACGAAGCTGAAGCGTTAACGGGTGAAAGCGATCCACTGGCTGCATCAGATAAAGCGCTAGACTGGGTAGACCTTGTTCTATGTACTGCGGGACCTGTTGGCCTATTTATGGCTGGTTATACAGAAGATGCAGCTAAGCGTGAAACGTCACTGCCTTTACTTCCAGGTTCAATTGCGGAATTCAACCGTTTTGAATTTAGCCGTCCTGCGCATAAAGATTTATGTGAAAACCCAACTAAAGTGTATTCGCACATTGCGCCATACATGGGTGGACCAGAAAAGATCAAAAATACCAATGGTGCAGGTGATGCTGCGTTATCAGCTTTATTACATGATATGGCTGCTAATAAGTACCACAAAGAAAACGTGCCAAACTCAAGTAAACACCAACATTCATTCTTGACGTACTCTTCGTTCTCACAAGTTTGTAAATATTCTAACCGTGCTAGCTATGAAGTGTTGGTTCAACACTCTCCACGTTTATCTCGTGGCCTTCCTGAAAGAGAAGATAGCCTAGAAGAAGCGTACTGGGAAAGATAAGTTACTTTCTTTAATCAGTAGTACTATCAGTATCAGTTGGTTTCTAATACTGATAGTACAAATATAAAAAAGGCTCCGAAAGGAGCCTTTTTTGTTTCTGAATATATTGAAGTCGTAAATAATACTTTGGTCGACTTAAATATTAATTCTATCGCTTAGCGTGTAATTGATTACTAACTAAGTAAACTAAATGTTTAGATAGCAAACTCTTCTAGAGATTTACCAGCATCTAGCTGTTCTTGGATAGCTGAAGGCGTACGGCCTTGACCTGTCCAAGTCTTCTCGTCGCCGTTTGCGTCTACGTATTTGTATTTCGCTGGGCGAGGAGCGCGTTTAGCTTTTGTTGTTTTAGATTTTGCTTCACCAGAAAGTGCAGCAATAAGATCGGCAACATCAATTCCGTCTTTTGCAATTTGTTCAGCAATAGCAGAAAGCTTAGCTTCTTGCTCTGCTTTAGCAGCACGCTCTTCAGCTTCAGACTCTTGACGCTCTTGTACAACAATAGTCAGCTTGTCTAGCGCTTCTTCAAGTTGCTCAAGAGTTAATTCACGTGAGAACGCACGAAGGCTGCGGATATTTAATAGAGTTTTTGTTAATTCAGACATGATATTTTCCATCAAGGTAAACTAAATAATCTTCCTAATAATAAACAGAGCCTAGGAATAAAACAAATAGTATTTCTTCTATTACATATTTAAATATAAAAGTGAGATGAATAGTTGAAAATTCAGAGCAGTATTTCTATTG
>NZ_JBFRTU010000016.1:0-21793 GCF_041474275.1 Vibrio sp. 10N.222.52.B7
GACTTAACATTTTTAATAATTATAAATAAGCGAGAGTAAGGTTAACTATTCATATATATATTGGGTAAGAAATCTGGCTTTCTTATACCTTTTTAGCTCAATCAAACTTTTTAGCTTTACGAAATAAGAACTTATTTTTTTTTCAATTCAATCTATCGCAATGATAATTCGAATATTATTAAGGTTCAAAAATAGAAAAAGCCTGCATTTATTGAAAATGCAGGCTTCATATAGCTCTTGTTTATAAAGGTTCTATTGTTAGAACGATTCCGTCTAAAGCGACAATCTTAATTTCGGTTCCAGATGGAATATCTTGACTGGCCTTTGCTGACCAAGAAGAGTCACCGAACTTAATTCGACAGCTACCTTTCTTTACGTCTTCACTTAAAATAACGGTTTGACCTACCAATTGCTTTTCTCTTTGGTTTAACTCTCGCCCTGCATCCGATTGCTTGTCATTCGAGAGTTGTCTTCTCCACCACAACCAAGTGGTAATAAGAGAGAAGCTAGCAAAGGACAGCCATTGCATCTGCCAACCAATTGGTAATGCTCCTAATAGGGCACCGACCAGCATGGCAGATATGCCTATCCATAAAAAGTAACCAGCGGTTCCAATTAGCTCAAGCGCTAACAATGCTAGACCAAACGCTAACCAATGCCAGTGGTTTACTTGTTCTAGTAATTCGACCATAAGTTAGTCCTTACTACCTTTGTCATTCTTATGTGCAAACATCTCCGCGATACCCGCTACAGAACCCATAAGGCCAGTTGCTTCGAGTGGTAGCATGATGATCTTGCCGTTTTCAGCTTGGCCTATAGATTTCAATGCGTCGGTGTAACCTTGTGCAATGAAGTAATTGACCGCTTGCATGTCACCTTGAGCAATTGCCGTTGATACCATTTCTGTCGCTTTAGCTTCTGCTTCTGCGGCACGCTCACGGGCTTCTGCTTGCAATATTGCCGCTTGCTTCTCACCTTCTGCTTTCAGGATCTCTGATTGCTTGTGGCCTTCTGCTTTCAAGATCTCAGCTTGTCGTACACCTTCTGCTTCTAAGATATCAGCACGTTTATTACGCTCGGCTTTCATCTGGGCATTCATCGCAGCAGTAAGGTCTGCTGGTGGCTGTACGTCTTTAATTTCGATACGGGTGACTTTTACGCCCCAAGGGTTTGTCGCTTCATCAACGATGTTCAGTAGCTTGGTATTGATCATGTCACGCTGACTCAGCATCTCATCCAGTTCCATCGAGCCAAGCACAGTACGGATATTGGTGAGGGTTAAGTTACGGATCGCATGTTCAAGGTCATTCACTTCATAAGCTGCCTTAGGCGCGTCGATAACTTGAACAAAACAAACCGCATCGATAACCACATTTGCATTATCTTTGGAGATGACTTCTTGTGCTGGGATGTCGAGAACACGCTCCATCATGCTGATGCGCTGTCCAACTTTATCAATAAATGGAATGATTAAGTTAAGACCCGGTTTAAGGGTGTGTGTGTATCGCCCGAAGCGTTCAACGGTCCAGTTGTTGCCTTGTGGAACGGTTTTTACGCCAGCGAAGATAAATAACAGTGCGACGGCAGTAAAGACGCCGATAGTAATCAAGGTATCAATAGGCATACAAAATCCTTTGCAAGTTTGAGTTTTTGATAGTTCAGTATTGATACTGGCTCATATTTAAATTCTGAGCAAATTTATAAACGAGAAATGGGCCATAAAATATTGATTTTATGGCCCATTTTACATTCTATTATGCGATAAACTAATTGATTGAATTGTCAATTTTCGATGTTTAATCTACGGCTTTTTAGGTTTAACTAGTAAAGCAGAGAGTACAGTTGTCGACGGTACTTACTGGCAACTGGGTTACCTTGTCCAAGCGCACTCAAGATGTCCATGAACTCTTTCTTCATGTCACCATCGAGAGCATTAAGATCTTTGGCTAGGAAAGACCATAATAGATCCATAGCTTCTTCACTGCGGTTCACTTGGTGATATTGCAATGCTAATTCAGATGCTGTTTTAGCGTCGCTCGGATTTTGCTGAAGAGCTGCTTCTAATGCTTGTATTTCAGGGCTGTCTGCTGCTTGTTTATGAAGTTCAAGCTTTGCAACTAAGCCTTTGTAGTAGTTGTCTTGGTACTCAAGAGGGATAGTTGCTAGCTGAGTTTCAGCAAGGTCAAATTGTTGCGTTTCTAACAAACACTCTGCGATCGCCAGTTTTACTTCACCTTTATTCGTCAGCTCTGCTGGAAGTTGCTGCATTGCTGCTAGTGCCTGTGTGTGCTCGCCAGCTTGCATTTGCTCAAGAGCCTGACGCAAAGCAAGTTCATCTTGGCTAGGAAGGTGTTTGCTGAGCATATCGACAATAGCTTCTATGCTTTGAGGGCCACCGAGCCCATCGACTGGCTGACCATTAACAAACAGTGCAATAGTGGGCAGTGCTTGAACACCAAACTGGCTAGCAATAGCTTGCTCTTGTTCGCAATTGAGCAGGGCTAAGGTGAAGGCACCGTTGTATTGCTGAGTTAAAGTTTGCAGTTCAGGAATGACTTGGGCGCTCTCTTGGCTCATTGGTGCCCAAAAATGGATGAGTACAGGGGTCTGCATCGAACCTTCTAATACTTGACGAAAGTTCTGCTCATTAAGTTCAACAATATGCGGAGATTGCATTTACGTTCCTTGAGGTTTGTTTTGTGGATACGTTGCAAATATGGGGGGATTAGTCGGTAACTTCAAGATCTAACTCGGTTATCTCGGATAAAAAGAACCAAAAATAGAAAAACGCTATGCTTCGATGTTGATATAATTGTTATCTCAACATGGAAGGCATAGCGTTATCATCGAGGTAGTCAGTGAGGCGTTGCGTGAGATACTCAAAACAGAATAAACAACGTAATCGCCAGACCCACTCCTACCCAATTAAGGCGGTTTAAAGTCATGAGATTTCCAGAGTAGAACCATCAATTGGGAATAACTGATGGGATAGGATAATCATGACATCTTATTGTTACGGAAAAATTACATCGTTACATTAAAGTTTGCGACTCTGCATTCAAAGTTAGTAATTTATGCAGCTTTTCTCAAAATAGGGTCTAGCAAGCGACTCGGTAGAATCCTTTTCAATACCGCGAACACTTTAGTCGGGGTCGTAACTCGGTATCTTAGCTTGGGTTTGTCGGCGGTGAGAGCATGGAATACCGGCTCAATACAACTTTCTGGAGGCAGGACAAAAGCGTTATTCGATGATTCTTTTTCGAGTCGATCTTTTTGTTGTTGGTAAGCGTCTTGGTGGGCGCTGCCAGAAATGTTGATCCATTTATTGAACGCTTTCAAGGCATTGGTTCTAAATTGAGTCTCAATTGGCCCTGGTTGCAGTAATGAGATCTGTATACCGCTGCCATGCAGTTCTAATCGTAAGGTATCTGTCCAACCCTCAATCGCGAATTTAGAAGCATTATAAGCACCACGATACTTCATGGCTGCAAAACCTAATACGGAACTGTTTTGTACGATTCGACCTTCGCCACGCTCGCGCATGTGCGGAAGGATCTGACAGACGAGATGATGCCAACCAAAGAAGTTGGTTTCGAATTGTTCTCTGAGTCCTTGGGTCGGTAAGTCTTCTAGTGCCCCTGCTTGACCGTAAGCACCGTTATTGAATAATCCATACAATCCATTAGGTGCGAGATCAATAGCAAGCTTGGCGCCATGCTCAATACTTTCTTGGTTGGAAAGATCTAATTGAATACAGGTGAGGCCTTCATCTTGAAGGCGTTGAACATCTTGTGGATCACGACAAGATGCAATGACATGAAAACCACGCTTTTGAAGTGCATGAGCACATGTATAGCCAATACCTGTTGAGCAACCGGTAATCAGAATCGACTTGTTCACACTTAATCCTTTATTAGAGTCTCTATCGCTCTAGGGTAAAGAATTAGTCTTGATGTTGTAACAAGTTTTTTAGTGCTGGCTCGATTCTTGAGTAACTAAAGATGAATCCCATCTCAGTGAGTTTCTTCGGCTTGGAGCGAATGCTGTCAAATAGCAAACAAGATGATTCCCCCATGAGAATCGACATTGCCCATTTCGGCGTGAATAAGAAATGCGGTCGGCCTAATTGTTTCGCTAACGTGCTGCTGAACAGTTTGTTGGTCACAGGGTGAGGGGCACACATATTGAATTCCCCTTGAGCGTGGGGGAGTGACAACAAGTGATTGATGGCTCTCACCATATCGAGAATGTGAATCCATGGCATGTACTGGTCACCTGAACCTAGTGGACCACCGACGCCGAGTTTATAAGGCAATAGCATCTTCTTGAGTGCGCCGCCATTCTCGCCAAGTACAACCCCTGTTCGCAGTAGTATCACGCGTGTGCTTTCTGATTGTGCTCTCTTGGCTATCTCTTCCCAGTGGGCACAGACTTTATGAGGAAAGCTTTCATCTTCTACTTGCAGTGACTCGTCAAATGGGTGCTGCTGTTGATCGCCATAGTAGCCGACGGCTGAACCGCTAATAAAAGCGTGTGGCGGGTTGTTACTGGCATGAATTAATTCGACCAGCTTTTCAGTGATGTGCCAGCGACTGTTACAGATCCTCTCTTTTTGCTCTGTACTCCAACGCTTATCGGCAATCGGTTCACCCGCGAGGTTGACCACCACATCAAAGTCATTGAGATCACTGAGCTCATCAAGGGATTGAATGTAATGAAGGTTGTTCTGGTTGAGGTGATTTAGGTTTTGCTTCGCATTTTCAGGACTCCGCGTCAGCAATGTCACGTCGTCAGTGTTCCAACTCTTGACCAATTCAGAGCCAATAAATCCAGTACCACCCGTTAACAATATCTTCATACCAATCTCCCTATTAAACATAATTATAGACATGGCTTGTTTTTAGTCGCCAATCAATACGAAAAAATCACTATAACGATCATAAGGTTTCAATCGTGTGATGCCCAAATTACGCCTTTTTCAATTTACAAAGGAGTGAAATTAAATTCATCAAGTCAGGATGTGTACCGTCATCACACTTATGCACTTTACTCGGATATGTTACCAACTGCGTAATATTTGTCACATAAGCAATGATAAGGATTTGCCATGATTATTATTAATTCATAATCAGCGACAAGGAATTGCGATGACGGCGGTGCTTGCTTTGTTTCGATCCATGTTAGGTAGCCTGAGGGATCTATTGCCAATCGTGGCGGTAATCGCTTTCTTCCAGCTTGCTGTCTTACAAGAGCCACTTCCTCATCTTTTATCTATTCTGACTGGCTTAGTGCTCGTCGTTTTTGGACTCACTTTCTTTATCTTTGGCCTTGAAATGGGGTTGTTTCCAATTGGCGAATCGATGGCTCAAGCATTTGCCAGAAAGGGGAGTGTGTTCTGGTTATTGATCTTCGCTTTTTGTTTGGGTTTTGGTACCACCATAGCCGAGCCAGCGTTAACCGCAGTCGCTGCCGAAGCCGCAGAAGTGGCAGCTGAGGGAGGTGTAATCCCCAATACGTTAGATGAAATGGAGCAGTATGCCAATGGCCTGCGCTTTACTGTGGCACTGTCAGTCGGTATCGCTATTTTACTCGGTGTGCTGAGAATCTTAAAAGGTTGGCCAATCCAGTACATGATCATCGGTGGATATATTGGAGTGGTCGTGCTCACTGCATTTGCTCCGGAAAACATCATTGGAATTGCGTATGACTCTGGTGGAGTAACGACATCGACGATCACCGTCCCATTAGTAACTGCGTTAGGGGTGGGTTTAGCCTCGGCAATTAAAGGGCGTAATCCGATGATAGATGGTTTTGGGTTGATCGCGTTTGCTTCGTTGCTGCCGATGATGTTTGTCATGGTGTACGGGATGGTGGTGACATGATCAGTGTTCAACAATTTATCGACACCTTTCTCGGCACTGTGATGGATGTGATCCCGATTGCGATCATCATCTTCGGTTTTCAGTTGGCGGTATTACGAAAGCCAGTCAATAACCTAGCCAAAGTGCTGATCGGTTTCTTCTACGTCATTCTTGGCTTATCACTCTTTTTGATGGGATTGGAACTCGCGTTATTCCCTCTAGGGGAGACGATGGCAATGCAACTCACCGAGCCAAGTTTTTTGACTGAGTTTAAGATCAGTTCTGGTCTTGCTTTGGCTTGGTTTGATTATTACTGGGTCTATCTTTTCGCGTTTTGTATTGGTTTCAGCACCACGATAGCCGAGCCCTCTTTGATTGCTGTAGCGATTAAGGCGAACCAAGTTTCCGGTGGCAGTATCAGCGTCAATGGGCTGAGGATCGCCGTGGCATTGGGCGTTGCTATCGGTATCTCACTGGGCAGCTACCGTATCGTTGCGGGTGACCCGATCCACTACTACATCATTTTTGGTTATGTCGTCGTGGTCATTCAAACCTTTTACGCCCCAAAACTCATTATTCCATTGGCCTACGATTCGGGTGGCGTCACTACATCAACGGTGACAGTCCCTTTAGTGACGGCGCTCGGGCTTGGACTCGCTTCAACCGTACCAGGAAGAAACCCTGTTATTGATGGCTTTGGGTTGATCGCCTTTGCCAGCTTATTTCCCATCATTTCAGTGATGGGCTATGCCCAAATAACACAATGGTTAAACCGTTTACACACCTCTAAGGAGAGCAAAGATGCGCTTTAAACTTATCTTAGCGTTTGTAGAAGAGAGCAAGACCGACACTGTGCTCGATGCCGCGCGTGATGCGGGCGCGACTGGAGCAACGGTGATTAACAACGCCAGAGGGCAAGGCTTAAACCAAAAAACCACCTTCTTTGGCCTAACGCTAGAGGTACAAAAAGATGTGTTGCTGTTTGTGGTTGAGGAACACTTAGCGAGACATATTCTTGAAACTATTGGCGAAGTCGGTGAGTTTGACCAGGAGTCAGGACAAGGTATAGCGGTGCAGATCGATATCGAAGACGCAGTCGGGGTTGCGCATCAAGTCGAGACGTTAACAAAGGTTGTGGAGGATGAGCTATGAGTACCAGTGAAAAGATCCGAGTAGGCGATGTCATGGCCAATACGTATGTGATTATCGATGGGCTAACCACGGTGTTAGAAGCGATAGAGATGGCTAAAAAGCACAAAGTGAAGGCAATCATTGTCGATAAACGCCACGAAGATGACGAATACGGCATCGTATTGATGAATGACATTGCCAAGAAAGTACTGGCTAAGAACCGATCTCCAAAGCGAACCAATGTTTATGAGATCATGACCAAGCCAGCGATAAGCGTGTCTGCTGAGATGAACGTAAAGTATTGCGCTCGCCTGTTTGAACGCTTTGGTATCAGTCGTGCGCCAGTAGTTCGTGATAACAAGATAGTCGGTATGGTTAGTTACAATAATATCGTGATCAATGGTATGGCGAGAGATGACGTGTAGCATTTAGATACGTACAATAGGCTCATAAATTTTATGGAGAAGTACGTGTGAAATTATTTTTTGCTTCAGACCTACACGGTTCGCTGCCAGCAACAGAAAAGGTATTAGAACTCTACCAAGCATCTGGTGCGCAATATTTAGTTCTATTGGGTGACATTCTGAATCATGGACCAAGAAATCCGATTCCAGAAGGATACAACCCGCCGGCGGTTGCAGATAAGTTGAATGCGTTTTCTCAAGAGATCATTGCCGTTCGTGGTAACTGCGATAGCGAAGTGGATCAGATGTTGTTGTCTTTTCCAATGATGATGGATTACTCGTGGGTGCTATTAGAATCAGGCCAGCGTATCTTCCTAACGCATGGCCATTTGTACAACACCAATAAACGCCCTGCGTTGAAGGCGGGCGATATCATTGCACACGGTCATACCCATATTCCTGTCGCCGAATACCAAGATGACATCTTTATCTTTAACCCTAGCTCGGTGACATTCCCACGAGAGGGACACGCGGCAAGCTATGGCATCTATGAAAACAATACCTTCAAAGTCATTAGCCTTGAAGGTGATGTTCTCGTGAGTGGTCAGCTTTAAATCATTGGATCGGCTGTGAAAGGCTTATTTTGAGTCCACGTGGCCGAGATCTCTGTCTGGAGCAATGATGTTTCGTACTCTTTGCTTCAGAACTTTCGCCTCTGGAAAACCGTCATCTGCTTTTCTTTCCCAAATCTGCACACCATTACAAAAGATTTCGAACCTGCCTCCTGTGTCTGGGTGTAAGCTCACTTGTTCAATTTCTTCGCTGAAGGTATGCAGTAGCTCTTGGCATAACCAACTAGAGCGAAGCATCCAATTGCATTGACGGCAATAGTGTATCGCGATTGTGGCTTTTGTTGCTGTCTCTTTCGCTGGCGCCAGATTAGGTTGTTCCGTTTTCATGGTTAATCCTTAAAATGCTACATCCGTCATTTGATACCAACGGCTAACAAAAAAGGGGCTTCATGCCCCTTTTTTCTATTGGTTTACCGTTTCATGGTATTCAGCTATTCATAAACAGTAAATAGCGATCCAATCTTAGTTTGAAAACAATACGGTAGAACCATGATTTAAGCTAGTCAGTAGCAGTGCCTTCGGGTTAACAATATCTATGCGGCGGCTTTGCTCTGCGTCCATCTTTATGACTTGAGTGATCAGCTCTAGCTGTTCTTCTGAAAAGTCTTGGCGCTGAGCCGAGGTCACATCTTTAAACTCCGTTGGCGAAACCAGTAAGTAGTTATCGTTAATATCCCACTGACCCGTTTCAGAGATGTTGATGACATTCGCAGGCTCAGTTTGATTACCGTAAAGTCTAACCACTGACATTCTTAAATATGTACCATTTGGTAGGTATTTCGCATTCGATGATAGTTCAACTCTACGAAGTGGGCCGATTGAGTCAGCTTGCTTGTTATCGCTAATCAGCGTCACCATTCTCGACTGCCATTCATGCTGAGTGAGCAAGCGCTCTACTTTTGCATTGCTGCTCCAATATAGCCAACCACTCAAAAATGCCGATAGAACCAGTAAGATAATCGATACTTTTAATTTCATGTTACTTACCACCGTTACAAATGTCGTTTACATCCGACTGGTTTGCGTAAATTCTTAGGGTTACATTTTCGCTCGAGTAATCTTGCGGGTGAATGTAATTGAGGGCAAGGTTATTGGTTTGTCCTCCTGTAGCGATCACTTCAGCCGGCTTTAACACACCAGTGTGACTCGTGTTGTAACTTAATACACACTTTTCTATTGCTGGCAGCCAACTGCTGAGGTCTGGGTGGTTAACCGGTGATTGAACCTTTACACCATCCACTTCAGTCAAAACCGTGAACTCGGACTCCACCGGGGTAGTAAACGTTAAAACGAGAATCGGCATGATGAAAGCGGCAAGCAGTAACCAAAATGTTAACCATTTATTGGTGCTTTTAGCCGGAGCTACAACAGGAGCGGTTGCTGGTTCTACTGCCACTTTAGTTTGTTGAACTTTTGTAATTGGCTCAGGTTCAAATGTGTCAGTGATTGCTTGTTCAGTCGCTGCAGGCGTTGCAAACGTTAGGATAGGTTCAACGTCATTTTCTGCAATTTCAGCGGCTACTGGCTGATCATTTGATGACAGTGGCGCAGAGCGCTCAACGGTCGCAATAAATTGGTAACCGCGCTTCGGTACTGTCTTTACGAATTCAGGAGATTTAGTCGAGTCTTTGAGCATCTTTCTCAGAGTCGATACGGCTTGCGTTAAGCTTGAGTCATCCACCTCAAAGCCTTGGTCTCGCCAAACATACTCATGCAATTCATTACGAGTGATAACTTCATTAGGCCTTTCTGACAGCATCAAGAGAATGCGGCTTTCATTGCTACCAAGACGTACGACTTCACCGTCGCTCATTTGATCGACAAGTGAATTGCTGTTTGGGTCGAATACGAACCGTTGTGCGAGAATAAACTTTGTGCCGATATTACTCATTGAATTCTTCTATTTTGGATTGTTTTGGGGGGCGAAATAGACAAATCTCAGGTGAAGTTCCGTTAATTCTTCACCAAATCATGGCTTATTTTATGTTCTTTTATATTTATCAGGCTCAAGGATAATAAAAACAGATAAAAAAAACAGTGTTTTTATGATTTTTGACCTTGAATTTACATTTGTCATCCTCATGTTAATGAACAGAAGAGTGGCATCAAGTGTTACGCCCCTATGATTATTCAACATAAAGTATAGATGTTTTGGAGTAAAAATGAGCGAAACGGCAACGCAAAATAAAGAGACTCGTGGCTTTCAATCTGAAGTAAAACAACTACTTCATCTAATGATTCACTCACTGTATTCAAATAAAGAAATCTTTCTACGTGAGCTGATCTCTAACGCATCTGACGCGGCTGATAAGCTTCGTTTTCAAGCTCTATCGAACGGTGACCTTTACCAAGGTGATGCTGATTTAGGTGTGAAACTTTCATTCAATGCTGAAGCAAATACGTTAACGATTTCTGATAACGGTATCGGCATGAGCCGTGACAATGTTATTGAGCATTTAGGTACGATTGCTAAATCAGGTACAGCAGACTTTTTCTCAAAACTGTCTGAAGACCAAAGCAAAGACTCTCAATTGATTGGTCAATTTGGTGTGGGTTTCTATTCTGCGTTCATCGTTGCTGACGCGGTAACGGTTCGCACTCGTGCGGCTGGCCTAGCAAACAATGAAGCCGTTCAATGGCACTCTGCTGGCGAAGGCGATTACACCATCGAAGACATCACTAAAGAATCTCGCGGTACTGACATCATTCTGCATATGCGTGAAGACGGTAAAGAGTTCTTAAACGAATGGCGCCTGCGTGAAGTGATTGGTAAGTACTCTGATCACATCGGTATCCCTGTTTCTATCTTCACAGCCGTGAAAGATGACGAAGGTAAAGACACCGAAGAGAAGCATTGGGAACAGATTAACAAGGCGCAAGCGCTTTGGACTCGTAACAAATCTGATATCGAGAAAGAAGAGTATCAAGAGTTCTACAAGCACGTATCTCACGACTTTGCTGATCCACTGACGTGGAGCCACAACAAGGTTGAAGGTAAGAACGACTACACAAGCTTGCTTTACATCCCAGCGAAAGCACCTTGGGATATGATGAACCGTGACCATAAGAGCGGCTTAAAGCTTTATGTGCAACGTGTATTCATCATGGATGATGCTGAACAGTTCATGCCATCTTACATGCGTTTTGTTCGCGGTTTGATTGATTCAAACGATCTGCCTTTGAACGTGTCGCGTGAAATCCTGCAAGACAACAAGGTGACTCAGTCTCTTCGTGGCGCATGTACCAAGCGTGTGCTGACTATGCTTGAGCGCATGGCGAAGAATGACAATGACAAGTATCTAGAGTTTTGGAAAGAGTTTGGTCTAGTAATGAAAGAAGGCCCAGCTGAAGACATGGCGAACAAAGAGAAGATCGCTGGTCTACTTCGTTTCTCATCAACGGAAGTGGATTCTGCTGAACAAACTATCAGCCTTGAATCTTACGTTGAACGCATGAAAGAAGGCCAAGATAAGATTTACTACCTAACAGCGGATAGCTACGCTGCAGCTAAGAACAGCCCACACTTGGAGCAGTTCAAAGCGAAAGGTATTGAAGTGGTTCTAATGTACGATCGCATTGATGAGTACGTAATGAACTATCTAACTGACTTTGATGGCAAACAATTCCAATCGATCACAAAAGCAGGCTTAGACCTAAGCAAGTTTGAAGGTGAAGAAGAGAAAGAGAAGCAGAAAGAGACTGAAGAAGAGTTCAAGTCTGTTGTAGAGCGCACTCAATCTTACCTAGGTGGTCGTGTTAAAGAAGTTCGTACGACCTTCAAGCTAGCAACCACACCTGCGGTTGTAGTAACGGACGACTTCGAAATGGGCACGCAAATGGCTAAGCTTCTTGAAGCTGCTGGTCAAGCTGCGCCTGAAGTGAAGTACATCTTCGAGATTAACCCTGAGCACGCTCTGGTTAAACAAATGGCCGATGAAGCAGACGAGCAAGCGTTTGGTCGTTGGGTTGAGTTGCTACTTGGGCAAGCGATGCTGGCTGAAAAGGGCTCAATGGAAGATCCGTCACAATTCTTGGGTGCAATCAACGAGCTACTGACAAAGCGTTAGTCTTTCGACTTTAGGTTAAGCCAAAAATTGTAATAAAAAGCTCGCAAATGCGGGCTTTTTTTTATGAACGTCGCTGAAAATCTATTAAACGTGGTCAACGTCACCGTTATCGTCACAACAAATGTTGCCGATACATTCTTTAGTCGTAAATTCAGCCAAATTGAATATTAATGTGATAGAATGCTCGACCTAATCAGCTGGAGCTAGGAACCAATTCCTTCCAGTTGTATGATTTTTAAACGTTATACCGAAACTTACCGTTTTGCTTCTGTTTACAGTTTTGCTTAACCTCAGCTGTTACCTAACTTTTCCTGTTTATCTTAAATATGAACGAGGAAGGTGGGATAGTGAGCTTCGGTATAAATCATAATTTTATAAGAGGATTAAACATGCGCATCATTCTTCTAGGTGCTCCTGGCGCGGGTAAAGGTACTCAAGCTAACTTCATCATGAACAAATTTGGTATCCCTCAAATTTCAACTGGTGACATGCTACGTGCTGCTATCAAAGCGGGTACTGAGCTTGGTAAGCAAGCAAAATCAGTAATCGACGCTGGTCAGCTAGTTTCTGATGAAATTATCCTTGGTCTTATCAAAGAGCGTATCGCTCAAGATGACTGTGAGAAAGGTTTCCTACTAGACGGTTTCCCACGCACAATCCCACAAGCTGATGGCCTAAAAGAAATGGGCATCGCTGTTGATTACGTTGTTGAATTCGACGTAGCTGACGATGTGATTGTTGAGCGTATGGCTGGTCGTCGTGCTCACCTTCCTTCTGGTCGTACATACCACAATGTGTACAACCCACCTAAAGAAGAAGGTAAAGATGACGTAACTGGTGAAGAGCTAGTTGTACGTGATGACGACAAAGAAGAAACAGTTCGTGCACGTCTAGGTGTATACCACGATCAAACAGCTCCGCTAATCTCTTACTACGGTAAAGAAGCTGAAGCAGGTAACACTCAGTACCTTAAGTTTGACGGTACTAAGCAAGTTGCTGAAGTTAGTGCAGAACTTGAGAAAGCACTAGCATAATTGGCTAACAGCCAGTTTTAGAATTTGATATATTGGAAGCGACCTTAAGGGTCGCTTTTTTTGTTTCAATTTTTAGTACGATACCAATCTAGATAATTCGATTACACATCGTTCAAGACGAAACCGTTTTTGATGAAGGTGGCTCACAATCGAAAGTAGATGTTGTGATATCCCGTTTAAAGAATGATTATTCAGACATTTAGTGGGAAGCAATGATCTTAAACTTATGCAGATTAGTATATTACTTTCCAGAAAATCACATATTGGTCTCAGGTATCTATGGAAAATAATAAAAAGCAGGGCGTTTTACTGGTGAACTTAGGTACGCCAGATTCTGCGACCCCAGCTGGCGTTCGTCGATTTTTGAGTGAGTTCTTGCACGACAAGCGAGTAGTGAACCTAACTCGTTGGCTTTGGTGCCCAATCTTGCACGGGGTGATTTTACCGATTCGAGCACCCAAAGTAGCCAAGTTGTATCAATCTGTCTGGATGGATGAAGGCTCACCACTGCTTGTGTATTCTCAAAGACAAGCTGAAAAGCTCCAGAAGAAACTAGAGATGCCGGTTGCACTGGGTATGACCTACGGCAACCCAAGCATTAAGAAGGGCGTCGAGCAACTGATGGAGCAGGGCGTTGAAGACATCATCGTATTGCCTTTATATCCTCAGTACTCTGGCACAACCACAGCGGCAGTTTCTGATGGTTTAACCAAAGCCTTTAAACAGATGCCAGTTATCCCAAGCTATCGCTTTATTCGTGACTACTACTCACACCCTAGCTATGCCAAAGCATTGGCTGAAAGCGTTCGTAGCCATTGGGAACAAAATGGCAGAGCCGATCACTTGGTTTGTTCGTTCCACGGTATTCCGAAGCGCTTAGCTGATGAAGGCGATATCTACCCACAGCATTGTGAAGCAACGACAAAGCTGCTTGCTGCTGAGCTAGGTTTATCTGAAGAAGACATCACCATGACCTACCAATCGCGATTTGGTCGAGAGGAGTGGTTGAAGCCATACACTGACGAGACACTTGAGTCACTGCCGAGTAAAGGCATCAAGAAGATCGACATCATGGCACCTGCCTTTTCGGTTGACTGTTTGGAAACGTTGGAAGAGATTTCAGACCAGTGTAAAGAGACGTTCATTGACGCTGGTGGTTCGGACTTTAGCTACATTATGTGTCTGAACGACAGAGACTCACACATCGACATGATGGCTGAACTAGTGGCGCTTCATCGCTAACTGATATGGCGATTGAATAGATAACAAAAGGGCTGCTCATTGAGCAGCCCTTTTTGATCTTGATGTTTCTTCTTGAAATCGATCTAGCTATTAAGCGACCGAAGTTTCTGCTTTTGGTTCTGCTTCAAGCGTCATGTTGGTTTCTACACCATGCATCCATGATACAAGCTTACCAGCACAAAGCAGCAGTAATATGGCACTCACCGTTGCTGTGATAGCAATACCACTGAAGATTGACATAGCACCAAGCTCACCAACGTGAGAACCGACCAGGCCTGCCACGTAGTTTGCCACCGCATTGAAGCCAAACCATGCACCCATCATCAATGATGCTAGGCGAAGCGGAGCTAACTTAGTGACCAACGACAGGCCAATAGGCGATAGACAAAGCTCACCAAGGGTATGGAAGAAGAAAGCACCGACTAGCCATAGCATTGATGTTTTCACGGTTAGGTCACCGCCTTGCTCCATTACCGCGCCCATCATGCACACAAAGCCCAGTGCTAAGAAGAACAATGCCATTGCAAACTTAACAGGAGAGTTGGGTTCACGCTTACCCAGTTTCACCCAGAACGCAGCAATGATTGGAGCAAGTGTAATGATGAAGAATGGGTTCAAAGATTGGAACCACGCAGCAGGAACTTCAAAGCCACCAATCATACGGTCAGTATATTGTTGAGTGTAGATGTTCATTAGGCCGCCAGCTTGTTCAAAGCCCGCCCAGAAAACAATCACGAACAGACCCATGATAAGAATCACTTTTAGTCTGTCGAACTCTTCTTTGGTCAGTGGCGCTTTTTCTTTAGATTTGTTTAGTGCTTTCGCTCTTGCAGCAGCAGGTACAGAACCGATGTTGCCCAACCAAGACTGAGCCATTGTCACTTGCATGATCAAGCTAATAACCATACCAATACCAGCGGCTAGGAAACCTGCTTTCCAACCGAATGAATCGACAGCAGCACCTGAAATTAAGCCACCAAGCAGCGCACCTAAGTTGATGCCCATGTAGAAAATGGTGAAAGCACCGTCACGGCGGTTATCGCCTTCTTGGTACAGATCGCCAACCATGGTTGAGATGTTCGGCTTAAACATACCGTTACCACTGATTAGCAGAGCTAAACCAAGGTACAGCGCGTTCACTTGGTCTAAACCGATGAAGCCGTTAGGTAGAGCCAGTGTAAATTGGCCAAGTGCCATCAATACACCGCCAATCATAATTGATTTACGCTGACCTAGGTAGTTATCGGCAATCCAGCCACCAATTAATGGTGTGATGTAGACTAAGCCGGTGTAAATACCGTAGAGATCGATTGCGTCTTTCGTTGACCAACCCAGTCCACCGTTGAGGGTAGTGTCAGTCAAAAATAAGACAAGGATGGCACGCATCGCATAGTAAGAGAAACGTTCCCATAGCTCTGTGCTAAAAAGTAGAAATAGGCCTCTAGGGTGGCCAAAGATGTTGTGGTTGCTTGGCATAAGTTTTACTAATTTTAGGTATTAAAAGATTTTATAGTCATTCATGTATACACAGTGGGATAAAAGTCTGCAATAGACTTATTTTATGGTCACGACAACTTGGTTTAACTAAGGTGTTGATATTAAATATCTTTATTTTTAATGTTGCCCATTTTAGATGTGCTGCAAACTAATTTTCCAGATTTGAGTTGGTTGGTTAATAACCTTCATTAAAGTTGTGTTGAATTAAAATCTTTAGATATATTGCTCTGGTGTATCATTTTGAGTTTGAAGGGAGTGGCATGCGCATTAGGTGGGGCATACATATGCTTACAACAATGAGTCTTTTGATCTCTAAATGATCTCTGTACAATGCTTAACCACTCCGACACCTATAACTTTTTGTTGATAAATTGGTCTGCTACGCATTATTTTTCGTTAGCAACGATTCATTTTATTAATGGCGATTCAACCGTTTTAGGCATGTGGTAAAATATCTAAAAATATAAAATGGCTAGTTAAATGAAACGTTGGTATTTGCTTTACTGTAAGCGTGGTGATCAAAAACGCGCTCAGCAGCACTTAGAGAATCAGGGGGTAGAGTGCTTTTACCCTCAAATAGAAGTCAAAAAGGTGGTGAGAGGGAAAGAAAAGCAGGTCAAAGAACCGCTGTTTCCGTCTTACATCTTTGTTCGCTTCGATTATGAGCAAGGTCCTAGCTTCACGACCGTTCGTTCAACACGTGGCGTTGTGGACTTTATTAAGTTCGGTTCACTGCCGCACGAGGTCCAAGGAGACTTGGTGTTTGAACTTAAAGAGTTTGAGAAGTGCTGCAGTAACGAAGTGGAAGATTGTTGTGTTGAGTTTGAATCTGGACAGGTAGTTAAGATTCAGAGTGGCCAATTTGCTGGGGTTGAAGCTATTTTCGATCAGAAAGACGGTGAGGCTCGATCGATTATGCTGGTGAAAATGATCAGCCAAGTCGTTCCAATCAGTATTGAGAACGAAGCACTACAAGCTCGCGCGTAACTGCAGTAATAAAAATAGGCTTAAAACAAAAGGCGCATAACGCGCCTTTTTTAGTCTTTAGGATGTCCCGTCCTGAAATGTGTTTACACATTGAGGACTAATGATGACCATTCCAAATAAACACTACGTTAAGCGCACTCAGCGTGATTACACACTAGGCTTTAAATTGCAGGTTGTAGACGCCATCGAAAAAGGCGACATGACCTATAAACAAGCCCAATCAATTTACGGCATACAAGGTCGTTCGACTGTTCTTACTTGGTTAAGAAAGCATGGCAAAATGGATTGGACTACCAACCCAAGGAAGAGCACGATGCCTAAATCACCGAGAGCGAATGAAACGCCTGCCCAAAAAAATAAAACGACTTGAACAAGAGCTCGAAGATGAACGTCTCAGATGCCTTCTTCTCAATAGGGTTGTTGATATTCTTGATGCTGAGCACGGGATGTCGCTAAGAAAAAAGTATATAGCGAAGGAGCAAGAAGCCTTCAAAAAGAGAAGAAAGTAAGCTTAAGTAAAGCTTGTTCATTGCTCAATATATCTCGTCAGTGTGTCTATCAGAGAGAAAAGCGTGAGACCACTCGTCAGGCTGAGCTTGCTCCTGTGAAAGGGATGGTGCTTGAGCTAAGACGATTCATGCCTCGGCTGGGAGCTCGTAAGCTCTATTTCTTACTGAAGCCGAAGTTGATAGCTAAGGGAATAAAACTTGGCCGTGATGCTTTGTTTAATTACCTCAGAGAAGAGCGCTTACTCGTTAAGCCGAAACGAAGTTACACCAAAACAACGAACAGCAGACACTGGATGAAAAAACATCCGAACTTGCTAAAAGAAGTCGTTCCGTCAAAACCAGAAGAAGTTCTGGTGAGCGACATCACTTATGTTCAGTCAAACGAGGGCGTTCACTACTTGTCATTGGTTACCGACGCCTTCAGCCGTAAAATCATGGGGTATGAAGTCAGTAATGAAATGAAAGCGAGCGATGTTGTGAAGGCTTTAGATATGACGGTAAAAACTCGATGTTATTGTCATGCGACAATCCATCACTCAGATAGAGGGCTTCAGTATTGCTCAAACCTCTATCAAGAGAAACTTAAAAAGCATGGTATAACTCCATCAATGACGGATGGTTATGACTGTTACCAAAACGCGTTAGCTGAGCGGGTCAATGGTATCCTCAAGCAAGAGTTCTTGCTTACTCAGTGCAAAGATCTTCGCGAGTTGAAAACACTTGTTGAAGAGTCAATATATACGTACAACGAAATGAGGCCACATCTCAGCCTAGGTATGAATACGCCAAATAAGATGCATGAAAAAAGCCAGCAACTTGCGTTACTGGCTAACTAAAATCGTCAACGTATTTTAGGACGAGACAGGATTTGTTCAAAACGCTCTAAGCGTTGTAAGCATCGTTGTGAACGGCTTGTACTGCACGTCCAGATGGGTCGACACAGTTTTTGAATGACTCATCCCACTCAATCGCTTTCGCTGATGAGCAAGCAACTGAAGGACCACCAGGCACACATTCTGCCGCTGATTCTAGAGGGAATAGCTCCTCAAAGATTTCACGGTAAGCATAACCTTCTTTTGTTGTTGGCGTGTTGTAAGGGAAACGGAACTTAGCAGCTTCCATTTGTTGATCCGTTACTTTTGCTTCAGCCGTTGCTTTCAATGTATCAATCCAATCGTAGCCAACACCATCAGAGAACTGCTCTTTTTGACGCCATGCGATTGAATCTGGTAGGTAGTCTTCAAAACACTCACGCAGGATGTGCTTCTCCATCTTACCGTTACCACACATCTTATCTTCAGGGTTCAGACGCATTGCGACATCGATGAACTCTTTATCCAAGAATGGTACACGGCCTTCAACACCCCATGCCGCTAGCGATTTGTTTGCACGAGCACAGTCGAACATGCTTAGAGCAAGCAGTTTACGTACTGTCTCTTCGTGGAACTCTTTCGCGTTTGGCGCTTTATGGAAGTACAGGTAACCACCAAAGATTTCATCAGCACCTTCACCTGAAAGTACCATCTTGATGCCCATCGCTTTGATCTTACGAGCCAGCAAGTACATTGGCGTTGATGCACGAATCGTCGTTACATCGTAAGTTTCGATATGGTAGATAACGTCACGGATTGCGTCTAGGCCTTCCTGAATAGTGTAAGTCATCTCATGGTGCACAGTTCCGATCTTGTCCGCAACTTCACGAGCAGCGATAAGGTCTGGTGCGCCTTCAAGACCAACAGCGAACGAGTGCAGTTGTGGCCACCAAGCTTCAGATTGCTCATCATCTTCGATACGCATTGCCGCAAAGCGTTTTGCAACTGCTGAAGTAATTGATGAATCCAGGCCACCAGATAGAAGTACACCGTAAGGAACGTCAGTCATTAGTTGACGTTTAACGGCTGCTTCTAGCGCTTCAGTCAGTTCTTCTTTGCTTGTGCTGTTGCCTTGTACCGCAGCGTACTCGTTCCAATCGCGGATGTAGTAGCGTTGAGGTTCAGCATCTTTCGAAGAGTAGAAGCTACCTGGAGGGAATTCACTGATCGTCTTACATACTTCAACCAATGCTTTCATCTCTGAAGCCACGTAGTAGTTGCCGTGCTCATCGTAACCTTGGTAAAGCGGGATGATACCAATATGGTCGCGGCCCACTAGGTACTCGTCTTTCTCTTCGTCGTATAAAACGAATGCGAAAATACCGTTAAGCTCTTCTAGAAGGTCTGCACCCATCTCTTGGTATAGCGCTAGGATAACTTCACAGTCAGAATCAGTCTGGAACTGGTACTTATCTTCATAGCGTGCACGAAGTTCTTTGTGGTTATAAATTTCACCGTTTACTGCAAGAATGTGCTTTTTGTCTTGACTGTATAGTGGTTGAGCACCACTGTTCAAGCCAACAATAGCAAGACGTTCATGAGCAAGGATTGCTTTTTCACCAGCATAGATACCAGACCAGTCTGGACCACGGTGACGAAGCTTCTTAGACATTTCTAAAGCAATAGGGCGAAGTGTTGCGGCATCACTTTTAATGTCGAGAATGCCAAATACTGAACACATAGAACTTCCTTTTAAATAATTTCCAAATCAACTGCATTCAATTTGCCATTCTGGCTAAAAAAAGCAACCGGATGTGAGCAAAAAAATAATATAAAGGGTGTTCTGTTAGAAATTATCTAATTTTTATGTGCTTTTGGTGTGTGATGTTTAATTGCGGTTGGTTTTTTAAACAAAAACCTCTCAAAAGTGCGAAAAATAGGCAGTTTTGAGAGGTTTAGTTGAACACTGTCTAATACTAGATTTTATTGATATTTGGATTTAACTGTTCGCAAACGTGGCGAGCAAAACCACTACCAGCCTCGCTGTAAATGTTAAATGCCGCATCAACGCCATTCTCTTTCAGTGTTTCGAGTTGATCGGGATATTCAGCAATAGCCGCAATTTGGCCTTTAAAGTTACGTGACTTTAATTGTTCTAAAGCGGTTTGATTACCTTGGTGGTGAGGCATTGCCAAAATCACCAGCTTTACGTTTGCTGTATCTAGAATTCGCTCCCAGAAATCTGGGTCAGTCGCGTCGCCAGAAATCACGTTTCTGCCTTGGCTTCTGTGGTTGTGCGCGGCTTCTTCACGCACTTCTACACCTAGGCTGACCTTGCCATAGCGAGTACGTAATTCGTCATAAGCACCGGTACCAATTCGGCCCATACCTAGAATAAGCACTTGGGCACGACCAGGGTCAATTCGCTTATCACGTCGGTGAAGCTTTTCTGACGCATGCTCTTTTAGCCATTTGCCTGACTGCTGATAAAGCTTATGACCAGCTCGGTTCAAAGGAGCAGCGATTAGAAAAGACAGTGAAACTGCAATGGCAACGGCAACTAAGATATCACCCGACATCCAACCCATCTTGAAGGCGAGACCACCAACGATGAGGCCAAACTCGCTATAGTTAAACAGTGATAGCGAGGCAAGTAGAGACGTTCGAACACGGAACTTGAAGCGGTTGAGTACCAAGAAGTAGAGAACACCTTTCACTGGCAGCATCAGCAAGAACAAGATTGCGAGCATAAAGCCTTGAATGGTTGGTTGCTCTGACAGACCAATATTCAAGAAGAAACAGACAAGGAAAAGTTCTTTAAGGTTAAACAGCGACTTTGATAATTCTGAGGCTTTTGGGTGACCAGCAAGTAACATACCTAGAACAAGAGCCCCCAAATCTGGTTTCACACCAACCAAATGGAATAAACCAGCACCGACGACTAATGCGAAGAAGATGCCGGAAAGAACCAGCATCTCACCGTGACCAACCCAATCGAGCACTTTGTAGAACAGTGGGCGTAATAAGGGTAGGGCAAACAGAGCAATTGCATACCACTCAGGTATTTTGCCCGTAGAAGCCGTTAAGAATACTACGGCGAAGATATCCTGCATGACCAAGATACCAATCGCTAACGTTCCGTAGGTCGCATTCATTTCGCCTTTCTCTTGCAGAGTCTTAACCGCAAATACAGTACTAGAGAATGAAAGAGCAAAACCGAGCAGAACGATCTGTTCTACCGACATGGCAGCTAGCGATGAAATACCTAAGAACTTAAAGCCAAACAGGGCGACGGCGAAAAACAGAGTGGACAAAAGGTTGTGGATTGTCGCGCCAGCCCAGATCTCTTTAGAGAGTAGGGTTTTGATATCGAGCTTTAAGCCGATAGTAAATAGAAGCAGCGTGACACCAAGGTCAGCTAAAGTAATGATGGTGTCATTGGTTTCAAAGCCAAAGGCAAAAAGCCCAAAGCCTGCAACCAAAAAACCAACTAATGGGGGAAGGTGACACTTTAAAGCAATAAATCCTGCGATAAACGCAGTGGATATTAATATAAGTTCCATAACTTGTTGTTGTAGTTCCCTAGCTTAAAAAAACGGGCCGTGTTTATACAAACA
>NZ_JBFRTU010000016.1:22613-49995 GCF_041474275.1 Vibrio sp. 10N.222.52.B7
GTTTATACAAACACGGCCCGCGGAAAATCAGAATTGTTTTCTCTAGTCTTCGAGAAGCTTCTGCAGTAACACGCCGTTAAGCATGGCGCGCTTAATCATAGCAAAAGCTCCCATCGTAGGATGTTTATCGATCTGTGATGCTACAATAGGCAGGCCGCTATGGAAAGTCGTTAACGACTGATTCTCTACATTGCGCTTAATTGCAGGAAAAACAATCTCTTGTGCCTTGGTAATATCACCAGCAATGATAACTTTTTGAGGGTTAAATAAGTTAATCGTCATCGCGATAGCCTTACCTAACTGGTTTCCTACTCGAACTAAGCTTTGCTTGGCTAGCTCATCACCATTAATCGCGTGGTCACAAACGTCTTGAATCGTAATATGCTCAAGCTCTGTTAAAGAAGACTCATAGCCTTGTTTAATCAGCTTCTGCACGCGTTCAACGATAGCTGGGTTTGCCGCTACTGTTTCAAGACAGCCGAAGTTACCACATTGGCATTGCTCGCCTAGCGGATCAATTTGGATATGACCAATTTCACCCACATTACGGTTATGACCTAGGAAAACCTGACCATTAACGATAATACCTGCACCTGTACCACGGTGAACACTGACCAAAATAGAATCTTGGCTATCTTTACTTGCACCGAAGTAGTGCTCAGCAAGCGCCATTCCACGAACATCGTTACCAACAAAACAAGCAACATGGAATGTATCGCGAATAATGTCGCTTAATGCGAGGTTATCGATGTCGGTATTCGGCATGTACTCAACAACACCGGTCGTTGGGTTAACCAAGCCTGGAAGCGTGACACCAATAGCAATCAGTTGATCGATCTTTGGTTGATGCTCAGCAATGAAAGCTTTGAGGTTATTGACCAAGCCTTGGGTAAGGTCTGATTGGTCTGAATAATTCAGGTCTTGCTGTTGGAAAGCCAATTCACGACCACCAAGGTCATGCAGGCTTATTTGAATGTAGTCTCGACCCAAACGCACAGCAACAGAATGAAAAGGCTCTACTTCTGTGGTTAGGGAGATAGCGCGTCTACCGCCAGTAGACGCTTGCTGCGCAACCTCTTTAATTAGGCCGCGCTCTAAAAGTTGGCGGGTAATTTTTGTAACACTTGCCGGTGCGAGTTGGCTTACATCAGCCACTTGTATACGACTGATAGGCCCCTGTTGGTCTATAAGTCGGTATACCGCCGCACTGTTTAGTTGTTTAACTAAGTCTACGTTACCTATTTGTCCGCCATTCATACTTAATTGTGCTCGTATTGTCCGTTAACAACAGTCGCTTTAACGTTAAAGTCTCGGTCAAATACAGCTAGGTTTGCAACCATGCCTTTTTTGATTCGACCTAGCTTGCTTTCTACACCGATAGCCGTAGCTGGGTATAGCGTAGCCATGCGAAGAGCTTCGTCTAAAGCGATACCAGCGTGCTCAACTGTATTCTGAACTGCTTCAATCATAGTCAGAGCTGAGCCGCCCAGTGTGCCGTTTTCATCAACACACTTACCATCACGGTAATATACTTTCTTACCGACAAAAATAAAGTATTCCATGTCAGCACCTGCAGGAGCTGTGGCATCCGTCACTAATACCAACTTTTCTCCCTTGATTTTATGCGCAATTCTGATGTTTGCGTAATCAACGTGGAAGCCGTCGGCAATAATGCCAGCGTAAACCTCAGGAGTATCGTAAATCGCGCCAACAACGCCAGGCTCACGACCAACCATCGGCGTCATTGCATTGAACAGGTGAGTGGCGAACGTGATACCAGATTCGAAACCTTGACGCGCTTCTGCGTAAGTTGCGTTGGTGTGGCCGATAGAAACGACAACGCCAGCTTTGTGCAGGCGTTCGATGTGTTCAGGGTCGTTAAGCTCTGGAGCCAATGTTACTTTTGCAACAAGGTCACGGTTCTCACAGATAAGCTCAATCATTTCGTTGTCAGATTTACGAATGTGATCGACGCTATGGATGCCTTTTTTCGCAACGTTTAGGTAAGGGCCTTCAAGGTGCAGACCTAAAGATTGGTTTTGGTACTGGTTATGGTATTCACGAGCTGCCGTAATAACCGCACGCATATCTTCGTCTGAAGAGGTGATAAGCGTTGGTAGGAAGCTAGTACAGCCAGATTTCAGGTTTGCTTTGTGCATGATCTGCATGGTTTCTGCAGTGATCTCATCGTTAAGCATTACACCGCCACAACCATTCAGTTGTAGGTCAATGAAACCTGGGCTTAGGTTTGCTCCGTCTAGGTCGCGAAGCTCGATTCCTTCTGGCAATTCAGAGATAGGACAGACTTTTTTGATCAGTTCGTTTTCGATTACAACAGCATGATTGGTTAGAACATCACTACCAGTGTAAATTTTACAGTTACTTAGCGCGTACATAGTCAGCTAATCCTTATTTCGTGAGATCTTTTAAATTCGTTCGTTACCTAAATGCGGACTTAGTTTGCGAGCATCATTTACGTAACGATTTATCTTTTATGGGCAAACGGCTTCAAAATGAGAAGCGATTTAAGTTGTTGAAAAACATATGAACAATTGATTTTTATTATACATTTAGGTCCATCAATAATGATTATTCACGGTGCTCTATAAGCCCGGAGTTACCATCTTTTTGCCTAATGATTAGATTTGGATTTTATCCATAAATGTTCATTTTTTTGAATGATAAAATAAGTTTTATGATCTCGCTAGCAAAAACCTCTGGATTTGGTAAAAACTGGTGATTAGGATCACAAATGGTAAGGTTTTAATTTGCGGAGCAAAATTAATTGAATACACTGAATAGGACTAAATTGAGCGACTAAAATAAGTTTCTCAAACGAATTCTAAAAAATCCTATAGGGGGAAACAACTGGTGAATATTCTAGGATATGCGCAGAAGCTTGGTAAGGCGTTAATGCTACCAATCGCAACGCTTCCGATTGCGGCATTGCTGCTACGTCTGGGTCAACCAGACTTACTCGATATCGCATTCATGGCATCTGCTGGTAACGCAATCTTCAGTCAACTACCATTATTGTTTGGTTTGGGTATAGCTATTGGTCTTTCTAAAGACGGTAACGGCGCAGCAGGTCTTGCTGGTGCAGTTGCTTACTTTGTTCTGACAGCAACCGCAACAAACATCGATGCTAGTGTAAATATGTCATTCTTCGGCGGTATCTTTGCAGGTATCATCGCAGGTCACTCTTACAATGCATTCCACGCGACTCGTCTTCCAGAGTGGCTAGCATTCTTCTCTGGCAAACGTCTAGTTCCTATTATGGCTGGTCTATTTGCTCTAGTTGCTGGCGCAATCTTTGGTGTTGTATGGCCTGCTGTTCAATCTGGTCTAGATGCACTTGCTCACGCAGTTTCAACGTCTGGCGCTATCGGTCAATTTGTTTACGGTACTCTTAACCGTGCACTTATCCCAGTAGGTCTACACCATGTACTGAACTCGTACTTCTGGTTCGGTATGGGCTCTTGTCAAGAGATCGTAGTTGCTGCAGAAGGCTTCTCTCAACTTTGTGTTGACCCTGCACTAGCTAAAACTTTAGTTGTTGGTCAAGAGTACACATTTGAATTTGCTAACTCAGTTAACCCAGAAATTGTTGCAACTGTTAAAGAAGTAACTGAAACAGTTAAATCTGGCGACCTACACCGTTTCTTCGGCGGCGATAAAGGCGCTGGCGTATTCATGAACGGTTTCTTCCCAGTAATGATGTTCGGTCTACCAGGTGCTGCACTTGCAATGTACCTAGCTGCTCCTGCTGAAAAACGTAGCCAAGTTGGTGGCGCACTATTCTCAGTTGCATTCTGTTCATTCCTAACAGGTATCACAGAGCCGCTAGAATTCATGTTCGTATTCCTAGCTCCTGCTCTATACGCAATGCACGCTGTATTTACAGGTTTGTCTCTAGTAGTTGCTAACATGTTTGGTACTCTGCACGGTTTCGGTTTCTCTGCTGGTCTTATCGACTTCGTATTGAACTGGGGTCTAGCAACTAAACCATTCGTACTACTACTAATCGGTCTTGGCTTCGGTGCTCTATACTTCTTCACTTTCTCTTTCGCAATCCGCGCTTTCAACTTGAAATCGCCAGGTCGTGAAGATGATGACGAAGCTGTTGCAGCTCCTGCTGGCGAAGCACCAAAGGGCGACCTTGCACGTCAATACCTGAAAGCTCTAGGTGGTCACGACAACCTAACTTCAATCGACGCTTGTATCACTCGTCTACGTCTAACTCTTAAAGACCGCTCTGTTGCAGATGAAGTTGTTCTTAAGAAACTTGGTGCTAAAGGTGTGGTTAAACTAGGTGAAAACAACCTACAGGTTATCCTAGGCCCACTAGCTGAAATCGTAGCTGGCGAAATGAAAGCTATTGGTGCAGGCGAAGACCTATCTGATGTAAAACTTCCACAGTAAGGGAAGTACTTAGTTAAGACGTAAAGTTACTCTTAAGTAAGTGTCAAATTGAAAGCCTCCCACATGGGAGGCTTTTTTGTGCCTGCAGTTTAAGACCAGCGAACACGGTTCGTTCTATTCTTCATCGAATAGCAGAAATAATCGCAATTAACGGACGGTTCTTATTGTGCAAAGGCTAAGAATTGTGGATGATTAGCAACAATGATCTTTCTATCTTTGACTGGCGCTATAAGCGACCGTTTTCTTGGGGATGAAAGATAACTTTCTCTGACAATACTAAATACATAGAGGTGCTATAGATGAGTGAAGCTGAGGCTCGTCCATCGAATTTCATTCGCCAAATTATTGATAAAGATTTAGCGGATGGTACACACAGTAGCGTGCATACTCGTTTCCCGCCGGAGCCAAATGGCTACCTGCACATTGGTCACGCTAAATCTATTTGCTTGAACTTTGGTATTGCTCAGGACTACCAGGGACAATGTAATCTTCGTTTCGATGATACAAACCCTGAAAAAGAAGACGTTGAATACGTTGAGTCAATTAAGAATGATGTAAGCTGGTTAGGCTTCGAATGGTCTGGTGATATTTGTTACTCATCAAACTACTTCGATACGCTTTACGCTTATGCTGTGGAATTAATTAATAAAGGCTTAGCGTATGTTGACGAGCTAAGTCCTGATCAAATCCGTGAGTACCGTGGCACGCTAAAAGAGCCTGGTAAAGCGAGCCCATACCGTGACCGCAGCCCTGAAGAGAACCTAGCGTTGTTTGAAAAAATGCGTGACGGTGGCTTTGAAGAAGGTAAAGCGTGTCTACGTGCTAAGATCGACATGAGCTCTTCGTTCATGGTTATGCGCGATCCTGTTATCTACCGTGTTCGTTTTGCTCACCACCATCAAACGGCTGACAAGTGGTGCATTTACCCAATGTACGACTTTACTCACTGTATCTCTGATGCGCTGGAAGGTATTACGCACTCTATCTGTACGCTTGAATTCCAAGATAACCGTCGTTTGTACGATTGGGTTCTAGATAACATCACGATTGACTGCCAACCTCGTCAGTACGAGTTTAGCCGCCTGAATCTTGAATATACAGTGATGTCTAAGCGTAAGCTGAACCAACTTGTGGTTGAAAACCTAGTTCAAGGTTGGGATGACCCACGCATGCCTACTATTTCTGGCCTACGTCGTCGTGGTTTTACTTCAAGCTCGATTCGTGAATTCTGTAAGCGTATTGGTGTAACTAAGCAAGAGAACATGATTGAGTTCGGTTCACTTGAATCTTGCATCCGTGATGATCTGAACGAAAATGCACCTCGTGCAATGGCTGTTCTGGATCCAGTTAAGATCGTTATCGAAAACTACGAAGCAGATACAGTAGAAACGTTAACGGTTGCAAATCACCCAAACAAGCCAGAAATGGGCACTCGTGAAGTACCATTTACACGTGAAGTTTGGATTGAGCGTGATGACTTCCGTGAAGAAGCAAACAAAAAGTACAAGCGTTTGGTTCTAGGTAAAGAAGTTCGCCTGCGTGGTGCTTACGTGATCAAAGCTGAACGTATCGAAAAAGATGCAGAAGGCAACATTACGACTATCTTCTGTTCTTACGACAATGAAACATTGGGTAAGAACCCTGCAGATGGCCGCAAAGTGAAAGGCGTTATCCACTGGGTATCTGCTGATAAAGCACTGCCTGCTGAGATTCGTTTGTACGATCGTCTATTCACAGTGCCAAACCCAGCCGCTGCTGATGACTTCGCTGCAACGCTAAACCCTGAATCACTTGTTACGCTAAATGGTTTTGTTGAACCTAGCTTAGCAGAAGGTGTGGCAGAGCAAGCGTACCAGTTTGAACGTACAGGTTACTTCTGTGTGGATTCGAAAGACTCTAAAGCAGATGCACTAGTCTTCAACCGCACGGTTGGTCTACGTGACACATGGGGTAAAACTGAAGCTTAATGCTTGAGTATTTAGTTTGTTAAAAACGACCCAATAAAAAACCGGCTTAGGGCCGGTTTTTTTGTGTCTTAAATTTGATTACCAAGGTGTTTCTAGTGACCAACTAGCGTTTTAAGCACTAGAGCCAGAGTTTTAGGGATTATTAGGGTCTTGTTGGGTTACTTCACCCGTGCGTGAGTTATACCAGAAAACATAACCTGCATTACCAGGATCGCTGTCGAAATCGACTCCAGTGTAGATGAAGTAGCAAAGCGCGAGTTTGTTTTGAGGAGTACCGTCTTTGGCAACAAAACTATGGTTTTGACGGCGGGTAATAAAATCAAAATTGTTGGACTGGTTCGGGTCTGTAGTAGCGGTCAGGTCGGTTGTCATAATGGCATTCCATATTGACACACACCCTTGGTCACCTTGACCTATGTTGTAAGGCTGCCCCATAGGGTTGCCTTTATCGACGCCGAGTGGGTAGCCGACGTCATTTATGTCCAATTGAGCATTGCCGTCTCCGTCTTCCCCAAAACCTGGCATGTCATTCATTTCAGCGTTGCCGCCGCCGCTGACCAGCCATTTACTGTGAGCAAACGTGATCGCAGTTTGAAATTGAGATTGAGCAGCGTCAAACAGAGCGATACGGCCATCGGTTTGAATGTTAAGAAAACGGGGAAGGGCAACAATAGCAAGCACTGCAATAATCACTACAACAACCAACATCTCAATTAAAGTAAAAGCCTTAACTAGCGGGATTCTTTTCATGGATACTTTATGATGCCCTATATAAAAAACGCCGGCCTAAGCCAGCGTTCTGTATTACTACTTCGCTTTATGCGCGTCTGGATTGCCTTTGCAATCTCCGTTAATGCTTTTGCCGTACAAGTACAAACTGTGGTTTGTTAGTTGCACGTTGTAACGCTGAGCAATCTCTTTCTGTCTTTCTTCGATGATGTCATCAGAGAATTCGATCACTTCGCCACAATCTAAACATACAAGGTGGTCGTGGTGGTGCTGTGTAGAAAGTTCAAATACAGACTTGCCGCCTTCGAAGTGGTGACGAGTTACAATGCCAGCGTCATCGAATTGGTTAAGTACTCGATAAACGGTTGCAAGACCGATTTCTTCACCTAGGTCGATCAGCTTCTTATATAAATCTTCAGCACTAATATGTTGGCAGTCTGGCTGTTGTAATACTTCTAAAATTTTGAGCCGTGGAAGGGTCACTTTAAGACCTGCATCTTTTAGCGCTTGATTATTGTCTGACATATACTTTCCTGTTGATGATCTGCAGCAATTAACAGAATTCAATATTAATACCATTATAGTTTAGTCAGGCATAACAATAAACCACGAACTTCAAAGGGTTACTTACTGACATCACAATCTGTTTTGTAAATTGGAAGTATCTCACTTATAGTGGAGGTACGACCAGTCAAGGTGACGGTGTTTCTGATATGAACATGGAATGTTGTTATGAATAAGCAACTCGCAAAAATATATAAACCCAACATTGTAAAATTTGCTCTTAATATTTGGCCTCCCTTTTGGGGAGCGGGTATTCGAATAGCCCACATTAGCACTGACTTTAGGGTTGTTAAGACAGTACTTAAGCTACGCTGGTGGAATAAGAACGCCAATCGTACTCAATATGGCGGCAGTATCTTTTCTCTTACCGATCCCGTTTACTCATTGATGTTAATGGGAATTTTAGGTGAACGATATTATGTTTGGGATAAAGAAGCGAGCATTAACTTCATCAAGCCGGGGCAATCGGACTTGTATGCAGATTTTGAGATAAGGCAAGGGCAGCTTGACGATATCTATCGTCAGACGCAACTCGGTGAAAAGTGTTTCCCCGAATTTATTATTCACGTGAAAGATAAGCAGGGTAATGTGGTTTCAGAAATTCAACGCACCCTCTATGTAAGAAAGAAGCCGCAATTTAGAGATGATGATGAAGCATTAGAGGCTGAGTGCTAATTAATAGATTTTAAATAGCAAAAAACCTCCTATAAGGAGGTTTTTTCATATCTACATAATGGTTATTAACTGTAACAATTAACAACCACTAGAGAATTAGTCTTCTAGCTCTGCTAGGCACATCTCTTCGTGGATTTGTTTAACCCAGTTAGATACGCGCTCATCAGTTAGCTCAGGTTGACGGTCTTCATCGATACATAGACCAACGAATTGGCTGTCATCGCCTTCAACTAAACCTTTCGATGCTTCGAATTCGTAGCCTTCAGTTGATGTGTGACCTAGGATAGTACCGCCTTTCGCTTCAACGATGTCACGGATAGTACCCATAGCATCACAGAAGTATTCTGCGTAATCTTCTTGGTCGCCACAACCAAAGATAGCAACAAGCTTAGTTGAGAAATCAATAGCTTCTAGCTCTGGGAAAAAGTCATCCCAATCACATTGTGCTTCGCCGTAGTACCACGTAGGGATACCAAGCAGCAGTAGATCGAAGTTATCGATATCTTCTTTGCTGCTTTTTGCAATGTCTTGAACGTGAACGAGCTGTTTGCTCAATTGCTTTTGAATCATCTTAGCAACAGCTTCAGTGTTACCTGTATCGCTACCAAAGAAGAGACCTACACTTGCCATAGAATCATTACCTTTCATTTTGTCTGTTGTCGGTGTAATAAAGTTCGGAAGAGAATCGTTAGATCCCAGTTCCTTCCCAGCTTAGTTGGATTATCCCTTTGGCGATAAAACCCGCACAGCCAAGGAAAAGTACTAACCATACGATGCGACGACCAAATGGAGGAACATTTCCCTGCTTGAGAACGTCCTTAATTGCCATACCGATTAAAAAGAAAATCGCGGCAAACAGGAGATCTAAACCAACAGATTCGATGATGTTCATGTAGTCGTAAAGCATGGGAACCTTATATACCAATTTTGCTTGGGCGCACTATATCACTGTTGTGAGATAAAGTTAATCTGCAGTAATTACACAGCTCTCATTTATCTGCACGAAAAAGCGCAGTTAAGCGATGAATTTTCTAATTGCTCTAAGTACTTCTGCTGGTTTTTCAGCATGCAGCCAGTGACCTGTGTTGGCAATGACATGCGCTTTTGCGTTAGAAAATTGCTGCTGAACGGCTGCTTGATGTTCTGCGGTGAGGTAATCTGAATCCCCACCTTTAATGAGCAAGGTTTTGACCGAGGTTTTCTCGATCGGTTCCCAACCAATAATATGTGGGTAGTTGCTCAATAACGAAGCAACATTGAAGCGCCATTCCATGATGCCTTGCTCTGTTTTGAACAAAGATTTGGTTAAAAACTGGCGAACGCCATCGATCTCGATATGTTTTGCGAGAACCTTGAGTGCATCTGAGCGTGAAGTCGGCTCTTCTTCTATCACGGCTTGCAGGCCTGCGAATACGTTGTCGTGGCGACTCTGAGTGTACGCGACCGGAGCCATATCCAAGACAATCAATTTATGCAGCGCAAGATGTTGTGTCAGTGCCATCGCTACTTTGCCACCCATCGAGTGACCAATCACAGTGACGTCTTCTGACTTAAGATCATGCAGCAGTTGAGCCACGTCTTGTGCCATCGCTTGATAGTTATGAGTGTCACTATGGAAGGATTGACCGTGGTTGCGGAGATCGATACTAAGTACCTGATGATCGGCTTTTAGATCCCTAGCGAGCAAGCCAAGGTTGTCCAGATTACCGAATAATCCATGGATCAAAACAATGGTGTGACCCTCACCTTCAATTTTATAGTTGAGCTGTACTGACATTTTTATCTTATTCATGGTGGGTTTGACGTAGAGTATCCGCGCGGATCTCGCTATAATCCCCCAGAGTTTAAACATTGAGATTGTGAAAAGCGAATGAAAACAATTGAGGTTGATGAGGACCTATACCGTTTTATTGCGGGTCAGACAGAACGTATTGGCGAAAGCGCTTCAGATATTCTGCGCCGCTTGTTACAGGTTGATAGCCAAGGCATGGCTCCGATCGAAGAGATCGTTGAGCCAAAAGGTATCGTTGTTAGCAAAGAGGTAGGCTTTACTCCAGAGAAGTTCGATGGCGTTAAAGAAATGCGCTCACTACTAATATCAGATGAGTTTGCATCACTAAAGAAAGCCATTGATCGTTTCATGCTTGTGTTATCAACACTGCATAAAATCGACCCTTTAAGCTTTTCAGAAGCAACTCAAGTAAAAGGCCGTAAGCGCGTTTACTTTGCAGATAACGAAGCGACGTTGCTAGCAAACGGCAACACGACTAAGCCTAAAGCTATTCCACAAAGTCCTTTTTGGGTTATTACTAATAACAATACAAGCCGAAAAAGACAGATGGTTGAGCAGCTTATGAGCCGCATGAATTTCCAAGCAGAATTGATAGAAAAAGTAACAGGTTCAATTTAACGAAATCTGATTTAAACCTCATAATATCCATGGATAAGAAGATATTATGAGGTTTTTTTGTTTTAAAATTTTATATATAAGGATGTCGAAAAATGGCTATGCACCCTCGTGCTGGGCAGAAAGCTCAGCAGGAAGATCTTCATAATATCCCGGCTTTAGTTGCTAACTATTTCTTACAGCAACCGGATGCTACGAACCCAGATCATAAAGTACTTTTCGGTACTTCAGGTCACCGCGGTACAGCAGACAGATCAACATTTAACGAAAACCACATTCTAGCAATTGCACAAGCGGTTGCTGAAGTTCGTGCCGAGCAAGGTACAACTGGCCCTCTTTTCTTAGGTAAAGATACTCACGCTCTATCTGAGCCTGCGTTCTCTACGGTTATCGAAGTGCTTGTAGCGAACGGTGTTGAAGTTATTATTCAAGAAAACAACGGCTTTACTCCAACACCTGGTATCTCGCACGCGATTCTTACGCACAACCTAGTGAATGAAAAAAAAGCCGACGGCATTGTTATCACGCCTTCACATAACCCACCTCAAGACGGCGGTATTAAATACAACCCGACACACGGTGGCCCAGCTGAAGCTGAACTGACTCAAGCGATTGAAGACCGTGCGAACGTGATCATTGCTGAGCAAATGCAAGGTGTTAAGCGTACGCCTATCGCACAGGCTAAACAGTCTGAGCTAGTAAAAGAAGTTGACCTAGTCGCGCCATACGTCGCTGATTTGGTTAACGTCGTGGATATGGAAGCGATCCAGAAAGCAAACATCAAGATTGGTGTTGATCCACTGGGTGGCAGCGGTATTGATTACTGGCGTCAAATTGGTAAAGCGTACAATCTAGATCTTACTCTGGTAAGTGAAGCGGTTGACCCTTCATTCCAATTCATGTCTCTAGATAAAGATGGCGTAGTTCGTATGGACTGTTCTTCTCCATACGCAATGGCAGGCTTACTGGCGCTTAAAGACGAGTACGCTCTAGCATTTGGTAACGACCCAGATTACGATCGCCACGGTATCGTGACACCTAAAGGTTTGATGAATCCAAACCACTTCTTAGCGGTTTGTATTGATTACCTATACCGTAACCGTGAAGGTTGGGGTAAAGACGTTGCTGTTGGTAAGACACTAGTATCAAGTGCATTAATCGATCGCGTAGTTTCTGACTTAGGTCGCGAACTTTGTGAAGTGCCAGTTGGTTTCAAATGGTTCGTTGATGGCTTATACAACGGCCAGTTTGGTTTTGGTGGCGAAGAGAGCGCAGGTGCTTCTTTCCTACGTAAAGACGGTACGCCTTGGTCAACAGATAAAGACGGCCTGATTCTTTGCTTGCTTGCGGCTGAGATCACAGCAGTGACAGGTAAGAACCCACAAGAATACTACGAAGAACTTGCCGCTAAACACGGTGAATCTAAGTACAACCGTATTCAAGCGGTAGCAAATGGTGCACAGAAAGACGTGCTGAAGAAACTATCTCCAGAGATGGTTTCTGCTGAGACGTTGGCTGGTGATGCAATTACTGCACGCTTAACACACGCTCCAGGTAACGGTGCTGCGATTGGTGGCTTGAAAGTGACAACTGAGAACGGCTGGTTTGCTGCGCGTCCATCAGGCACTGAAGACATCTACAAGATCTACTGTGAAAGCTTTAAGGGTGAAGAGCACCTGAAAGCAATCGAAGCAGAAGCTCAAGAGATTGTTAACCAAGTATTTGCAGCCGCTGGCCTATAATCGAATCTCGATTACTAGAGTTGCTAAGTAAATAGAAGAAGGGTTGATGTGAAAGCATCAACCCTTTTTGTTTGTGTTAGTTACGTATAAGCGGGAAAAGGTAACTGAGTTAGCTCAGACGACTAACCGTGTGGCCAACTTTGTGGCATCACAAACCAGAATTGCCCCGACTTTGTTTGCCCATGGACGAAGCGATCACCGAACTCGGTGATCGGCTGACTGCTGAAATCATCCGTCCCTGCTGCCCATTGCTCTTTGGTGAGTGGATACAGTGGTTCACTGATTAAATGAGCCTGATCTTGATAGCACCAAAAGCCGTTTACTTGGCTTGGGTTAATGTCATAGCCCAAGCATTTTGTCGGTATGTTTTGCTCTAAGAAAGGGTTGGTATATAGACGACCTTGCATCAGTAAGTGTTTTGAGTCGACATCGATTTCTGGATATTGCTCAACAAAGGCGGCAGAAGAGGACATTTCGAGTTGGTGGCTGAGCATCCTGTCGAGTTTCTTATCCAATTGGTCGTGAGAGTTGGGTCCAAACCATGTTTGTTCGTGGAGCAGATAAAACTTAATCGCCACTTCCCAATGTTCCAGCTTTTGGCTGCTCTCTTCTTTAAGAATAAAGTCGATTGCACCGAGAGTTCTGCCTTCCACATTGATCTGAATCTCGTCGTGTTTTATCGAGTAATTCGGTGAGGCAGCGATCACTTGCTCGCATAGATATTGGTAGAGGAAACCTAATCTAGGATTACCCTCATAAGTATGTGATGAGTCGATGGCATGGTTGCTAGAGAATGCACTGAGATCCGAAACCGGTGGCTTGATTTCTAGTAATGGCGGTGAGTCGATGACCCATTGGTAAAAACGTTGCAGTGCTGTCATCTCTTCCTCATAAACTCATCGTGGGGCTTTCGACATTCTACCCGTAAATTGATATAACGACGTTATTATAAAGGTAAGCTGGAAAGAAAAATGATTAACTTACAATTAGAAAAGCTACTTAACGAAAAACTGCAGCCACAGCAGATTAAAGATTACTGTCCTAATGGTCTTCAAGTTGAGGGCGCGACAGAAGTGAAGCGAATCGTTACTGGTGTAACAGCTTCTCAAGCCTTGATTGATAAAGCGGTAGAACTGAACGCAGACGCTTTGTTGGTTCATCACGGTTTCTTTTGGAAAGGTGAGTCAGAGGCAATTCGTGGCATGAAGGGCAAACGCATTCGCACTCTGATAAAGAATGACATTAACCTTTTGGGTTATCACTTACCTCTCGATATCCATCCTGAACTTGGTAACAACGCCAAACTCGCTGAACTGCTTGATATTGAAGTAGAAGGTGGCTTGGAAGGGCACCCACAATCGGTTGCTATGTTTGGTAGATTAAAGACACCGATGACCGGTGCTGAGTTTGCGGCAAAAATTGATCAAGTACTGAATCGTAAGCCGCTACATATTGCTCCTGAAAACGCAGATAAAATGATTGAAACGGTAGGTTGGTGTACTGGCGGCGGTCAAGATTACATTGAACTTGCAGCCTCTCAAGGTATCGACGCATTTATCTCTGGTGAAATTTCTGAGCGCACAACTTACTCGGCCCGCGAGCAAGACATCCATTATTTTGCTGCAGGTCACCATGCGACAGAACGCTACGGCGTGAAGGCACTAGGTGAGTGGTTAGCAAAAGAGCACTGCTTGGATGTTGAGTTTATCGATATCGATAACCCAGTTTAAGAGCAGATGCGAGATAAGGGGTACGAGTCGAGTGTATGCGTCGTTCTCTAGAATTGAGCAGGTAACCTGTATAGTTTATCTGCTCGCTTAAGGAGATCCCCAACTCATTCGTCCCTCGTTCTTGGGGATGACGATATTATTTTATTCGTTCACTTCGCATTCTTGAGGATGACGGGGTTGAGAGCGTACAAAAGAAAAGGGGTTGATGTTCTCACATCAACCCCTTTTAACATTATGATTTATAGCAACTATTCACGTTCGTGAAGTGCTTTAAAGTCACGTTGTTCTTCACCAGTATATAGCTGACGAGGACGACCGATACGGTTCGTCGGATCGCTGTGCATTTCGTTCCAGTGAGCAATCCAACCGATGGTACGAGACATCGCGAAGATTACTGTAAACATAGATACTGGAATACCGATTGCTTTCAGAATGATACCTGAGTAGAAATCTACGTTAGGGTATAGCTTCTTAGAAACAAAGTACTCATCAGAAAGAGCGATACGCTCAAGTTCCATCGCTACGTCTAGTAGTGGATCTTGGATGTTTAGCTCTTTAAGCACTTCGTGACACGCTTCGCGCATTACTGTTGCACGTGGGTCGTAGTTCTTGTAAACACGGTGACCGAAGCCCATCAAACGGAATGGGTCATCTTTGTCTTTTGCTTTCGCAACGTATTCTTCAATGTTATCTACGCTACCGATCTCTTCAAGCATGCGCAGACAAGCTTCGTTTGCACCGCCGTGAGCTGGGCCCCAAAGTGATGCGATACCTGCTGCGATACACGCAAACGGGTTAGCACCAGATGAACCAGCAAGACGCACTGTAGAGGTAGAAGCGTTCTGTTCGTGGTCTGCGTGTAGAGTGAAAATCTTATCCATTGCACGAGCAACGATAGGGTTCACTTCATACTCTTCACATGGGTTTGCAAACATCATGTGTAAGAAGTTTTCTGCGTAGCCTAGGTCGTTACGTGGGTAGATAAACGGCTGACCGATTGAATATTTGTAACACATTGCAGCCAGTGTTGGCATTTTTGAAATCAGGCGGTATGCCGCAATTTCACGGTGTGTATCGTTGTTGACATCAAGTGAGTCGTGGTAGAACGCCGCTAGAGCGCCTACAACACCACACATTACAGCCATAGGGTGAGCGTCACGACGGAAGCCGTGGAAGAAACTAGCGATTTGCTCGTGCACCATAGTGTGACGTGTCACGGTAGTCTTGAACTTTTCGTACTCAGCTCGAGATGGGGCTTCACCGTAAAGAAGTATGTAACATACTTCTAAGTAATCAGCGTTATTGGCAAGTTGGTCGATTGGATAACCACGATGTAAAAGAATGCCTTTTCCACCGTCAATAAAAGTGATTTGAGACTCACAGGATGCAGTGGCAAGAAAACCAGGGTCAAAAGTGAAAAAACCGTTAGAACCTAGTGTACGAACATCGATCACTGGAGTACCAAGTACACCTTCTGTAATCGGCAGCTCGATTGGCGCTTGACCTTCAATGTGAAGGGTAGCTTTCTTATCCGCCATAACAATCTCCTTTGTTTATTATTTAATCCGTCCAGGATGTTTATGTGCCATTTTTTTACTGGTCTTACGTGGGAAAGTCAATTTTTCTGAAGCTTTGTGTGCACTTGTTAGTGTTTTTTACATTAAATTCGTTAAAAATCTGGTCTGTGTAGCATTATTTGTTACATCAATTGTATTAGAATGTTGCCAGTCGTATAGTGACGCTGAAAAGTTTGGTTAAAACCTTATAAATGCAAGGCTAAGAAGAAATGTGAGGTGTCTTTCTTAATCGAGCAGTTAACAATTATTTTACAATTATCTAAGGCTCAACTTCAGTTATTTGTTAAGTTAATGTTAAATTTTGAAGGTTTACAATCAAATTTTGTCCATAACAATATCATAAGGTTATTTAATGACCATAATGCTCAATGGAGCTGAGTGAGCAAGCCCGTGAAAGAAAGAAAGACAAGACCTGTTAATTTAGATTTACAGACCATCCACTTTCCAATCACAGCAATAGCTTCCATCCTACACCGTGTGTCTGGGGTGATAACTTTTGTCGCGATTGGAATTCTGCTTTGGTTACTATCCATTTCCCTCTCATCCCCAGTAGGCTTTGCCGAAGCTAGCGACATTGTCGATGGTTTCTTCGTGAAGTTTATTCTGTGGGGCATTTTAACCGCTTTGGCTTACCACATTGCTGGTGGTATTCGTCACCTTCTTATGGACCTTGGTCACTTTGAAGAGCTGGAATCTGGCGCTAAGAGCGCTAAGGTTGCATTCGCAGCAACAGCGGTATTGTCTCTACTAGCGGGGATCTTAGTATGGTAAACAACGTTTCTACTTTTGGTCGTAATGGTGTCCACGATTATCTATTGATTCGTGCAACTGCCATCATTATGACGCTTTACACTATCTACCTAGTTAGCTTCTGTGCTTTCTCTGGTGATATCTCTTACGCATCTTGGACGCAATTCTTTGGTGGAACCTTCACTAAAGTCTTCACCATGTTAGCGCTTACTTCTGTTTTGGTTCACGCGTGGATCGGCCTATGGCAAGTACTAACTGACTACATCAAATGCGCAAAACTGCGTGTTGGTCTTCAAGTCGGTGTTGTTGCAGTTCTTCTTGGATATTTCTTCTCTGGTCTGTTTATTTTGTGGGGTGCGTAAGTGACTATTCCTGTTCGTGAGTTTGATGCCGTAGTGATCGGCGCTGGTGGTGCAGGTATGCGTGCCGCACTGCAAATTTCTGAGCAAGGCCTTTCTTGTGCATTGCTTTCTAAAGTTTTCCCTACTCGTTCTCATACGGTTTCAGCGCAAGGCGGCATCACTGTTGCTCTTGGTAACGCGCATGAAGACCATTGGGAACAACATATGTATGACACAGTAAAAGGTTCTGATTACATCGGTGACCAAGACGCTATCGAATACATGTGTAAAAACGGTCCTGAGTCGGTAATCGAACTCGAAAAAATGGGCCTGCCTTTCTCTCGTTTTGAGAACGGTACTATTTACCAGCGTCCTTTCGGTGGTCAATCTAAAAACTTTGGTGGTGAGCAAGCGGCTCGTACCGCAGCTGCAGCCGACCGTACTGGTCACGCACTGCTTCATACGCTTTACCAACAAAACATTAAACACAAAACGACGGTTTTCTCTGAGTGGTATGCACTGGATCTTGTTAAAAACGAAGATGGTGCAATTTTAGGTACTACCGCGCTTTGTATGGAAACGGGCGAGGTTTGCTACTTCAAAGCGAAGGCAACAATCCTTGCGACTGGTGGTGCTGGTCGTATCTACGCATCAACAACCAATGCACACATTAACACTGGTGACGGTGTTGGTATGGCGATTCGTGCTGGCGTTCCTATGCAAGACATCGAAATGTGGCAGTTCCACCCGACGGGTATCGCTGGTGCAGGTGTATTGGTAACGGAAGGTTGTCGTGGTGAAGGTGGTTACCTTCTCAATAAAGACGGCGAACGCTTCATGGAACGTTACGCACCAAACGCTAAAGACTTAGCGGGTCGTGATGTTGTTGCTCGTTCAATGATGGTTGAAATTCGTGAAGGTCGCGGTTGCGATGGCCCTTGGGGTCCACACATCAAGCTTAAGCTTGATCATCTAGGTAAAGAGACACTTGAATCTCGTCTTCCTGGTGTATGTGAACTTTCTCGTACCTTTGCTCACGTTGATCCAGTGAAAGAGCCAATCCCAGTAATCCCTACATGTCACTACATGATGGGTGGTGTTCCAACACAAGTTTCTGGTCAAGCTATTAAGCAAACCGAAGACGGCAACGATGTTGAAATCCAAGGTCTCTTTGCTTGTGGTGAAATCGCATCAGTATCAGTACATGGTGCCAACCGTCTAGGTGGTAACTCACTGCTTGATTTAGTGGTATTTGGTCGTGCGACAGGTCTACACCTAGGTGAGACACTGAAGAAGCAAGACGAAGCGAAACCTGCAACTGAAGCTGACATTGAGCGTTCACTAGAGCGTTACAACCGTTGGGAAAACAGCACAGACGGCGAAGATCCAGCGCAAATCCGTAAAGATCTTCAGCAATGTATGCAGAACAACTTCTCAGTATTCCGTGAAGGCAAAGCAATGGCTGAAGGCCTAGAAGAGCTAAAAGCGATTCGCGAGCGTCTGAAAAATGCACACCTATCTGATAAGTCTACAGAGTTCAACACTCAACGTATCGAGTGTCTAGAGCTTGAAAACTTGATGGAAACGGCATTCGCAACGGCTGTTGCTGCAAATTTCCGTACAGAGAGCCGTGGCGCACACGCTCGATTCGATTTCCCTGACCGTGATGATGAGCAATGGCTATGCCACTCACTTTACAACCCAGAGTCAGAGAGCATGACTAAGCGTGGTGTAAACATGGAACCTATCCATCGTGAAGCGTTCCCACCAAAAGCACGTACGTACTAAGGAGATATGACCATGAAACTGAATTTCTCTTTATATCGTTACAATCCAGATGTCGACCAGAAACCTTATATGAAGGAATACACTCTAGAAGTGGATGAAGGTTCAGACATGATGCTTTTGGATGCGCTTATTCTGTTGAAAGAGCAAGATCCAACAATCTCATTCCGTCGCTCATGCCGTGAAGGTGTATGTGGCTCGGATGGTTTGAACATGAACGGTAAAAATGGCCTAGCGTGTATCACGCCATTGTCTGCGCTTTCGGGCCAAGACAAGATTGTGATTCGCCCACTGCCTGGCTTACCCGTTGTTCGTGACCTGATTGTAGACATGACTCAGTTCTACGATAACTACGAAAAAGTGAAGCCATTCTTAGTGTCTGATGGCAATGTGCCACCGGCTCGTGAAAACTTACAAAGCCCTGATGAGCGTGCTCATTTAGATGGATTGTACGAATGTATCATGTGTGCATGTTGTACAACGTCATGCCCATCATTCTGGTGGAACCCTGACAAATTCATCGGACCAGCAGGCCTGCTTGCAGCGTACCGTTGGCTAATTGATAGCCGAGATACAGCGACAGACGAACGTTTGTCCGATCTTGATGATGCATTTAGCGTTTTTCGTTGCCATGGCATCATGAATTGTGTAAGTGTTTGTCCTAAGGGATTAAATCCGACGAAAGCTATTGGTCACATCAAGACCATGCTAGTGAATCGTTCGGTTTAAGTTATATAAAAATTGCCGCCCTAGAAGTTTTGGGGCGGCCTTTTAATAGCTCGGCATAGACCGCAGCAAACGTGAAAACTACTGGTTAAGGGAAAATATGCACAACGGCGTGATGAAGGCATGGCTCGAGTCTTCACACTTGGCTGGCGCCAATGCAACGTACGTAGAAGAACTCTATGAACTGTATCTAAGTGACCCAGATTCGGTAAGTGACGAATGGAGAAGTGTTTTTGAAGAACTGCCTGTGCAAGCTTCAGAGACAGTGGAACAACCACACTCTCGTGTTCGTGAATACTTCCGTCGACTCGCTCAAGAAACAAAGCATTACAGTGTCCAAGTTAGTGATCCAGATGTCGATGCGAAACAAGTAAAGGTTCTGCAACTTATTAATGCCTATCGATTCCGAGGGCATCAAGCAGCAAATCTAGACCCCCTAGGTTTATGGAAAAGAGCGACAGTTGATGAACTGGACCCTTCTTTCCACACTCTTACCGAAGATGACCTCAATGAGACGTTCAACGTCGGCTCTTACGCCATTGGCCAAGAGACGATGGTGCTTAAAGATCTCTACAAATCTCTAAAGCAAACGTATTGTGGCTCTATTGGTGCTGAATACATGCACATGACAAATACAGAGCAAAAGCGTTGGATCCAACAACGTTTAGAGTCTGTATCTGGTCAACCCTCTTTCAACAAAGAAGAAAAGCAAGCTTTCCTAGAAGAGCTAACTGCTGCTGAAGGTCTTGAGCGCTATCTTGGTGCGAAATTCCCAGGCGCAAAACGCTTCTCGTTGGAAGGTGGTGATGCTCTTATCCCAATGACGAAAGAAATTATTCGTCATGCTGGCGGACAAGGCATGCGTGAAGTTGTTGTTGGTATGGCTCACCGTGGTCGTCTAAACATGTTGGTCAACGTGCTTGGTAAAAAGCCACAAGACCTGTTTGACGAGTTTGCGGGCAAGCACGATGACACGTGGGGTACTGGTGATGTGAAATACCACCAAGGCTTCTCTGCGGACTTCGCAACGCCAGGCGGCAACGTTCACTTAGCACTAGCATTTAACCCATCTCACTTAGAAATCGTAAACCCGGTAGTTATCGGTTCAGTACGTGCACGTCAAGATCGCCTTGGTGATAATGATGGTAGCCGTGTACTTCCAATTACTATCCACGGTGACTCAGCTATCGCTGGTCAGGGTGTAGTACAAGAGACGTTTAACATGTCTCAAGCTCGTGGTTTCTGTGTAGGTGGTACGGTTCGTATCGTTGTAAACAACCAAGTTGGTTTTACAACGTCTAACCCTCGCGATACACGCTCTACGATGTACTGTACCGATATCGCGAAGATGGTTCAGGCTCCGATTTTCCACGTTAACTCTGATGATCCAGAAGCGGTTGCGTTTGTTGCGCGTCTTGCATTGGATTACCGTAATACGTTTAAGCGTGATGTTGTTATTGATTTGGTTTGTTACCGTCGCCACGGTCACAATGAAGCCGATGAGCCGAATGCAACACAGCCTTTGATGTACCAAAAAATCAAGAAGCACCCAACACCACGTAAGCTTTACGCTGACGTGCTAATGGAGCGCGGTGAGTTTGGTATTGATACAGCAACTCAGCTAGTTAACGAATATCGTGATGCACTTGATCACGGTGAAGTTGTGGTTAAAGAGTGGCGTCCAATGGCACTTCACTCAGTAGACTGGTCTCCTTACCTAGGTCACGACTGGAACATCGAGTGGGATAACAAGATTGATATCGAGCGCCTGAAAGAGCTTGGTAGCAAACTTTGTCAATACCCGGACAGCCACAAGCTGCAAAGCCGAGTAAATAAACTGTACAACGATCGTACTGCCATGGTGAATGGTGAGAAACAAGTCGATTGGGGTATGGCTGAAACTCTGGCATACGCAACACTTGTTGACGACGGTAAGCGTATTCGTATCTCAGGCCAAGATTCAGGTCGTGGTACGTTCTTCCACCGTCACTCAGTACTGCACAATCAATCAGATGCAAGCACGTATGTTCCTCTTGCGAACATTCATGATAAACAAGGGCCATTCCAAGTGTTTGACTCTGTGTTATCTGAAGAAGCGGTACTCGCATTTGAGTATGGTTACGCGACAGCAGAGCCAAGCGGTCTAACCCTTTGGGAAGCTCAATTTGGTGACTTCGCAAACGGTGCACAAGTTGTTATCGACCAATTCATTTCATCAGGTGAGCAAAAGTGGGCACGTCTATGTGGTCTAACTATGCTGCTTCCTCACGGTTATGAAGGCCAAGGCCCGGAGCACTCTTCTGCACGTCTTGAGCGTTACCTTCAGTTATGTGCTGAACAAAACATGCAGGTTGTTGTTCCTTCAACACCAGCTCAGGTTTACCACATGATTCGCCGTCAGGTTGTTCGACCAATGCGTCGTCCACTGATTGTAATGTCACCTAAGTCATTGCTTCGTCACCCTCTGTGTACTTCTTCTCTGGAAGATTTGGCAGAAGGCACGTTCCAACCAGCTATCGCAGAAATTGATGATCTGGCTCCTGAGAACGTAAAACGCGTCGTGTTCTGTTCAGGTAAGGTTTACTTTGACCTGCTTGACCAAAGACGTAAGAACGAGCAAGACGATGTCGCTATTGTACGTATTGAGCAACTTTACCCGTTCCCTTATGAGGACGTGAGAGCTGCCATCGCACAGTACACAAATGTAGTCGATTACGTTTGGTGTCAAGAAGAGCCACAAAACCAAGGTGCTTGGTACAGTAGCCAACATAATTTCCGAGCTGCTATCCCAGTAGGTGCTGATATTCAATACGCAGGTCGTCCTGCATCAGCATCACCAGCTGTTGGCTATATGTCAGTACACTTGAAACAACAAAAAGCGTTAGTTGACGACGCTTTGACCCTACTTAAGAACTAGAAGTAAAAGGAAAATACGCACATGACAATTGAAATTCTGGTTCCAGATTTACCTGAATCTGTGGCTGATGCAACAGTTGCTACTTGGCACAAAAAACCGGGCGAAGCGGTTGCACGTGATGAAGTCATTGTAGATATCGAAACAGATAAAGTAGTTCTAGAAGTACCGGCTCCTGAAGCGGGTGTTCTGGAAGCTATCATCGAAGAAGAGGGTGCTACGGTACTTTCTAAGCAGCTTCTGGCTAAAATCAAGCCGGGTGCTGTCGCTGGTGAACCAACGAAAGACACCACTGAAGATACAGAAGCATCTCCTGATAAGCGCCATAAAGCTGCGCTAACAGAAGAGAACAACGACGCGCTAAGCCCAGCTGTTCGTCGCCTGCTTGCTGAGCACAACCTACAACCAGCTGACGTTAAAGGCACTGGTGTTGGTGGTCGTATTACTCGTGAAGACATCGACGCACACCTAGCAGCAGCGAAAGCGGCTCCGGCAGCAGCATCTGCACCAGCAGTTGAAGCGCCAGCATCGGCTCGCAGCCAAAAACGCGTGCCTATGACTCGCCTGCGTAAGACAGTTGCAAACCGTCTTCTAGAAGCGAAAAACAGCACAGCAATGCTGACTACTTTCAACGAAGTGAACATGAAGCCAATCATGGACCTTCGTAAGCAGTACAAAGACCAATTCGAGAAACGTCACGATACGCGTCTTGGCTTCATGTCTTTCTACGTGAAAGCAGTAACAGAAGCACTGAAGCGTTTCCCAGAAGTGAACGCTTCTATTGATGGTACAGATATCGTTTACCACAACTACTTCGACATCAGCATGGCGGTATCTACGCCACGTGGTCTAGTGACTCCAGTACTCAAAGACTGTGACACACTAGGTTTCGCTGATATCGAAAAAGGCATCAAAGAGCTAGCAATCAAAGGTCGTGACGGCAAGCTAACGGTTGATGAACTGATGGGCGGCAACTTCACTATCACAAACGGTGGTGTATTTGGTTCTCTAATGTCTACGCCAATCATCAACCCGCCTCAAGCGGCAATTTTGGGTATGCACAAAATCCAAGACCGTCCAATGGCTGTTGATGGCAAGGTAGAGATTCTACCAATGATGTACCTAGCGCTTTCTTACGACCACCGTCTAATCGATGGCCGTGAATCAGTTGGCTTCCTAGTGACCATCAAAGAGCTTCTAGAAGATCCTGCACGTCTGCTATTAGACGTTTAGTATCGCTAAAACGTCTAGTTAACCCCGTTAGCTAGACGTAAAAAGTTTCAAAGGCTAGGCTGCTCAACGTCTGGCCTTCAATTGAACTGTAAAGCCATTAGAAAATGGACAGCAGTTGTTTTGAGAAGACCCTACAGACGTAACACAGGAAACTGTGTCGTTATGGAAATAATAATCCCTTAAGGGAAAATAAACGGAATATCAAAATGAATTTGCATGAATACCAAGCCAAACAGCTGTTTGCAGAATTCGGTTTGCCTGTACCAGAAGGTTTCGCATGTGATACTGCACAAGAAGCTTTCGAAGCTGCAGGTCGTATCAGTACAGCCAAGAAAGTCGTTAAGTGTCAAGTACACGCTGGTGGCCGCGGTAAAGCGGGCGGCGTAGAGCTACATGACACCAAAGAAGGCGTTAAAGAGTTTGCACAAAAGTGGCTAGGTAAAAACCTAGTGACTTACCAAACAGACGCTAATGGTCAGCCTGTAACTAAGATCCTAGTTGAAGAAGCATCAAACATTGCTAACGAACTTTACCTAGGTGCTGTTGTTGACCGCGCAACGCGTAAAATTGTATTCATGGCGTCAACTGAAGGCGGTGTGGACATTGAGAAAATCGCTGAAGAAACTCCAGAGTTGATTCACCAATCAGCGATCGATCCTCTAGTAGGCCCTCAAGCTTACCAAGGCCGTGAACTGGCGTTCAAACTTGGTCTAGTTGGCGATCAAATCAAACAGTTCGTTAAGATCTTCATGGGTCTTGGCAAAATGTTCTCTCAGTACGACCTAGCTCTACTAGAAATCAACCCGCTTGTAATTACTGGCGAAGGCAACCTGCTTTGTCTAGACGGCAAGATCAACATCGACTCAAACGCGATGTACCGTCAGCCTAAACTACGTGAAATGCACGATCCATCTCAAGAAGATGAGCGCGAAGCACACGCAGCACAGTGGGAACTGAACTACGTAGCACTAGATGGTAACGTTGGCTGTATGGTTAACGGTGCAGGCCTTGCGATGGGTACGATGGATATCGTAAACCTACACGGCGGCAAGCCAGCAAACTTCCTTGATGTAGGCGGCGGCGCGACAAAAGAACGTGTAGCTGAAGCATTCAAGATCATCCTTTCTGATGACAATGTTAAAGCAGTACTCGTAAACATTTTCGGTGGCATCGTTCGTTGTGACATGATCGCTGAAGGTATTATCGGTGCAGTTAAAGAAGTCGGCGTAACAGTTCCTGTAGTTGTTCGTCTAGAAGGTACAAACGCAGACCTAGGTCGCGAAGTACTTGCTAATTCTGATGTTGATATCATTGCAGCTGAATCTCTAACAGATGCTGCTCAGAAAGTTGTTGCTGCTGCGGAGGCTAAATAATGTCTGTATTAATTAACAAAGACACTAAAGTAATCTGTCAGGGTTTCACTGGCGGTCAAGGTACATTCCACTCAGACCAAGCTATCGCATACGGTACGCAAATGGTTGGTGGTGTTTCACCTGGTAAAGGTGGTCAAACTCACCTAGGCCTTCCAGTATTCAACACAGTACGTGAAGCGGTAGAAGTAACTGGCGCAACAGCAACAGTTATCTACGTACCAGCTCCTTTCTGTAAAGATGCAATCCTAGAAGCGATTGATGCAGGTATCGAACTGATCGTAACGATCACTGAAGGTATCCCTACAACAGATATGATCGACGTTAAAGTGAAGCTAGAAGAAACTGGTGTTCGCATGATCGGTCCTAACTGTCCAGGTCTTATCACTCCAGACGAGTGTAAGATTGGTATCATGCCTGGTCACATCCACAAGAAGGGTAAAGTAGGTATCGTATCTCGTTCAGGTACTCTGACATACGAAGCAGTTAAGCAAACAACAGATGAAGGCTTTGGTCAGTCTACATGTGTTGGTATCGGTGGTGACCCTATCCCAGGTTCAAACTTCATTGATATCTTGAAACTTTTCCAAGAAGACCCAGAAACTGAAGCAATCGTAATGATTGGTGAAATCGGTGGTACCGCGGAAGAAGAAGCGGCTGATTTCATCAAAGCAAACGTAACTAAGCCAGTTGTATCTTACATCGCTGGTGTTACTGCTCCTCCGGGCAAACGTATGGGCCACGCAGGCGCAATCATCTCTGGCGGTAAAGGTACTGCTGAAGATAAATTCGCAGCACTAGAAGCAGCAGGCGTTAAGACTGTTAAGTCTCTTGCTGACATCGGTAAAGGCCTACGTGAAATCACGGGTTGGTAATCAGCTGGCTTTTATCGATTGAGATAGAAGTTAATTGAAAACGATATTAAAAAGGCTTGGTCACTGACCAAGCCTTTTTTTATGTTTTCGAGATACGAGATCGTACTGCTAAGTGCTAAGCTCGACTTCTAACCATTTGAGATAGCATAAACATTGCTGCCGCACTGATAACCACAGACGGGCCAGCAGGCGTATCATAGAACCAAGACAAGCTTAATCCACCGAATACAGCGATAGAGCCAATAATTGATGCAAGGAAGGCCATCTGCTCAGGTGTGCTCGAGAACTTCCTTGCCGTTGCTGCAGGAATAATCAGTAGCGATGTCATGATTAACGCACCAACAAACTTCATACCGACAGCAATCACGATACCGACCAATAGCATCAGAATCAGACGCATTAAATCAATGTTGATGCCATCAACCGCCGCGAGATCTTCGTTAACCGTCGTTGATAGTAGTGGTCGCCAAAAGATAGCAAGTACTAATCCAATCACAGCAGCACCCGCATAGATGAACACTAAATCCGTTGGAGATACTGCCAGCAAGTCACCAAATAGGTAGCTCATTAGGTCAACACGAACGTTATCTAAGAAACTGACAGCAACCAAACCAAGTGATAGCGCACTGTGCGCCAAAATACCGAGTAGGGTATCGGTCGCGACCAGCTTTTGTTTTTGTAAAGTCACTAGCAACACGGCCAGCATCAAACAACAAATCAGCAGCGCGAAATACAAGTTAATGTTGAACAGAAAGCCAAGTGCTAAGCCCATCAAAGAAGCGTGAGCAAGCGTGTCACCAAAGTAAGCCATCTTACGCCACACCACGAATGAACCTAGTGGGCCTGCAATTAGTGCAATACCCAAACCCGCCAAAATAGAGGGAAGAAGAAACTCAAGCATTAGTGGTGTCCGTGTTTATGGTTTGAACATTCATGCACGTCGCCTTCGACAGGCTGGCCTGCGAGATCATGATGGTGATGTTCGTGTTGGTGATGATAAAACGCTAGCGTCTCTTGGGTCGCGGTGCCAAAGAGCGCAATATACGAAGGATGGTGTTTGATGTCTGCAGGTGCGCCTGAGCAACAGATGTGGTGGTGTAAACAGATAACATCGTCTGTTTTTGCCATCACTAAATGCAGATCGTGTGAAACCATAAATACGGCACAACCAAAGCGGTGGCGAATGGTGTCAATCAAGTCATACAGGTCTATTTGCCCTTGAACGTCGACGCCTTGAGCCGGTTCATCGAGAACCAGTAGATCTGGTCTTCTTAGCAATGAACGAGCAATGAGCACACGTTGGTTTTCTCCGCCAGATAGCTGGTGCATGTTACTCTTCTGCAGATGTTCAGCACCAACAAGCTTCAATGCTTCAAGGATCTCTTGCTGACTGAAATTGCCAGTGAGTTTTAGAAAACGCTCTACGTTGAGCGGTAGGGAATCATTGAGCTTTAATTTTTGTGGTACATAGCCAATTTTCAGTTTTTTAGCTTTTGTTATTGTGCCTGAAAATTTGGTCTGTAAACCCAGTACCACTTTTACTAATGTCGACTTTCCTGCACCGTTTGGCCCAAT